>JANYHP010000543.1 GCA_025359005.1 Hyphomicrobiaceae bacterium
GGCGTCAATTAAGGCGCGATAAACGCCACACTCAGCTCATGAGTTTTCTAGTGGCCCTGATGTCGCGCCAAAATCGAACCCGGTCACGGCTATGATGCGATTTTGGCGCGACGGGCCACTAGCCCCAATCCCGAAACGCGACACGCTTTAAAGGTCTTTCAACCTTTGCGCGGCATCTTGATTCCGAGAGACAGGGCCCAATCGGCCTGACGGCAACACCCGTCGCGGTGCCTTATGCACCTGCTGTAAAAAGAGGATCGACTATGAAGTCCGTACACCGTTGCATTCTCACCGGAATGGCCGTGCTCGCTGGCTCCGCCGGTGCATTCGCGGCCGATCTCGGCGGCGGCAGCATCAAGGACAGCGGCTTCCAGCCGATGATGACGGAACGCCCGGCTCTCTTCTACGTGCGCGGCGACTTCACGGCCAGCTCCAACAGTTTCGACACCATGACCGAGCCGCCGAACTATACCTACAGCCCGGCCCATCTCGGCAACTCGCGCGCCTGGGGCGTCGGCCTCGGCTATCATTTCTCCCCCAACATCCGCGGTGATCTCACCGTCGACTGGGGCTCCAACGCGGCCGCGCGCGGCTCCATCGTCGATGGCGCCGCAACCGTACAGGGCGAACGCCAATTCGGCGTCAAGCACACGGTCGGCCTTGCCAACCTCTACTACGATTTCGACACGCACAGCCGCATCACGCCCTATCTCGGCGTCGGCCTCGGCTTCGCCCGCAACACCACGGTCGCCGGCCACGTTGCCATCTCCGGCTGCGATGCGGTCGATCCGGTGACCGGTCTGCCGGCGTGCGCGGCAGCCTTCGAAGGCGCCACCAAGACAAACGCGGCGGGCGCCTTGATGGCTGGTTTCTCCGCCAAGCTCGGCGATCGCTGGAACCTCGATGCGGGCTACCGTTTCCTCTATCTCGGCGACGCCCACACCGGCGACATCCAGATCACGCGTGCGGCCGGCGCCACCGTGCCGGCGAATGCGCCGAACTCGACGCCGGAAGCGACCGTACGCGACATGTATGCCCACCAATTCCGCGTCGGCCTGCGCATGGACGTGCGCTGATCCGAGACCACAGTGCGTCGCCGCGGCATCCCCTGGCGCGCTTAGATTGACGAGAACGAAACAGGCCGGACACGCGTGGTGTCCGGCAAGCATCCAAGGCCCGGCTGAATTGGCTAGGGTTGGTCGCATCCCCGGTGCCCCGTTCGGGCACCACGCATCCTGGTTGTCTCTCGTGTGCGTAAGGCAAGCCGTCACGGCCGGCCCAGGACTGCGCATCGGAGGCTATCGATCCCAAGGCAAGCAGTGCGTGCCGCACCCCGCGGACGACGCCAGACCGGCGCCGGCTCGCTGCCATCGAGGGATCGAGACCCATGAAACTGACATCAGCTTGCCAGACGATTTCCATCAACCTCGGTGCAGCCGTTCTGCTCGTCCTGAGCGCGCCTGCGCTCGCCGGCGATCTCGGCAACGGCGCCGCTGGCGGCATCAAGGACTACGGCGCCGGCGGCGTGCCGGTTCCGGCCCCCGCCCCTTACGAAGAAAACTACAAGTGGTACGTGCGCGGCGATATTGGCACGGCCTTCAAGTCGTCGGGCCGGTTCGGCATCGAAGGCCTTCCGGTCGAGGTGACCCAGCCGGGCGACTGGCACGAGCAGAGCATTCTCTCGTTCGGCTTCGGCAAATACATCACGCCATCGGTGCGGACTGAACTTACGCTCGACTACCGCACGCCACGCAACATCGCGTCAGGAAGTAAATCGCTGGCTGACATCAGCAAGACAGCACGCGTTGCTGACACGACCGCCGGGATTTTTCCGGCGATCAACAAGCAGACAAACATCTACAGCGGTGTTCAGAATGAAGATGTAAACTATCAGAATTCTACATTCCTCATGAGCGCGTTCTACGACTTCAATCATGAGGGCCGGTTCAAACCGTACATTGGCGGAGGCGTAGGCCTCGCGCGGCACGAATTGACACGCGCCGGGACAATTACCTATACCTGCTACGATGGCTTCCAAACTTCGGCGTCGGCCGGCTACGTGGTTCCCCAGGTCGTGTCGACCGGTTGCACAACCGTCCCCGGCACTGGCACTCCAGTTACGGGCGGTTTGAACCAGCAGTACATCACCACCACTCATAAGACCGCGACCGGCTGGGGCGTAGCCGCCCAGCTCTCTACAGGCCTCACCTACGACCTCTCGCCGCGCACGCATTGGGATACCGGCTATCGCATGATGTGGCAGAGCGGCCGCCTCGGCGTCACCAGCAGCGACGGTGTCTCCACCATCCGCGTGCAGGACCGCACCGACCACGAAGTCCGCACCGGCGTCCGCTTCGACGTCTGGTGACCCGATACGGCATCCCTGATCGATGATAGTGCTACGGGCGGGTCCGACAAGGGTTCGCCCGTAAGCCATTGTGATGCGCCTGTCCGTCTGCAAACGACGCTCATGCCGGAGGAAGCATGCCGCGCCTGACGCTCCGCATTGATTTCGAATCCGGCAGCCAGATCGGCCATGGCAAGATCCGTTTGCTCGAGCTGATCGCCGAGCACGGTTCCATCAGCCGGGCGGCGCGCGAAATGAAAATGTCGTATCGCCGCGCCTGGCTGCTCGCCGACGAGACCAACCGCATGTTTGCCAAACCGGTATTGGAAACCCAGCACGGCGGCCCCGGCGGCGGCTTTGCGCGCCTGACGCCGTTCGGCCGCAGCGTCATCGGTCATTATCGCGCCATCGAGGGTCAGGCAGCCAAGGCCGGCCGCGCCCATCTCGCCGCCTTGCGGCGTGGTCTCGCGGAGTGACGATCCCAAGGGCGACGTTCTGGGACGCTGGTCCGCGATTGCGCAACGACTTCAAAACCAGCTATGACCCGTTATGTCCAGTTGAACAGAACGGAAGTGTCGCGCATGGTCCCTAGAGCACGCCGGCCGCTGATGCTAGGTCTTGGCGTTCAGACGCCACTATGCATGGCACTGCTTGGCTTGCTTGCATTTGGTTCCGCAGCGCGTGCCGCCGACATCAAGGTTGCCGTCGCCGCCAACTTCGCCGACCCGTTCAAGGAGATCGCCGCGAAATTCGAGGCCAGCTCTGGCCACAGGCTCGTCGCCAGCCTCGGCGCCACCGGCCAGTTCTACGCCCAGATCGTCGAGGGCGCACCGTTCGATATTCTGCTCGCAGCCGATCGCGCGACATCAGCGAAAGCCGTGCGCGAAGGCTACGCCGTGGCAGGCACTGCTTACACCTACGCCGTCGGCAAGCTCGTGCTCTATAGTCCGACGGCTGGCGTGGTTGACGGTGCAGCGACCCTTAAGGCAGTCGCCTTCACCAGGCTCGCCATCGCCAACCCGAACGTCGCGCCCTACGGCGTTGCCGCCGTCGAGACCATGCAGGCGCTCGACGTCCTCGACGCGTTGCGGCCGAAATTGGTGCAGGGCAATTCCATTGCTCAGACGTTCCAGTTCATCGCCACCGGCAATGCCGAACTCGGGTTTGTCGCCTTGAGCCAGATCGCTACATTAGCGGGTGGATCGCGTTGGATCGTGCCGGAGACCATGCATGCACCAATTTCCCAGGACGCCGTAGTGATGACGGGCGCCAAGGAAATCGCAGCGGCACAAGCCTTTCTGACATTTCTGAAAACACCGCAAGCTCGCAGCATCATCGAAAAATATGGCTATGGGGGCGGCGACTAGCCGCGACGCAATGCTCGATCTGGCTCCCTTCTGGTCGCCCATCCGGCTGACGCTTGCGCTCGCGACCATCACGACCGCGGTCCTGCTTCTCATCGGCACCCCCCTCGCCTGGTGGCTGGCCCGATCGAAATCGCGCTGGAAAGAGGCCATCTCCGCCCTCGTGGCGCTGCCTCTGATCTTGCCACCGACGGTGATTGGATTTTACTTGCTGCTCGCGCTCGGCCCCCATGGCCCCGGCGGTTGGATCGCCGGGATGCGCGGCGCACGCACCTTGGCGTTCACCTTCGAAGGCCTGGTGCTCGGCTCCGTCGTGTATTCGCTGCCGTTCGTCGTCCAACCGATCCGTGCAGCATTCGCCGGTATCGGCGAGCGTCCTCTCGAAGTGGCGGCCACGCTTCGCGCGTCGCCCTGGGACGCCTTCTGGTCCGTTGCCGTGCCGCTTGCCCGCCCGGGGTTCTTGACGGCGGCAGTGCTTGGTTTCGCCCACACCGTCGGCGAGTTCGGCGTCGTCCTCATGATCGGTGGCAACATCCCCGGCGAGACGAAAGTGCTGTCCGTCGCCCTCTTCGAACTGGTCGAGACCCAGCGATGGAGCGAAGCCCATCTGCTTGCCGCCGGCATGGTGGTGTTCGCCTTCGCGGTCATCCTGGCAGTGTTCCATCTTGAAAAGCGCGGCGCCGAGGCCCGGCGATGAGCAGCACTGGGGACCAGATTGCCGTCACGCTGAGGGGCCGCCAGGGCGCGTTCAGCCTGGATGTCGAGTTCGCCGCACCGATGCGCGGTGTCACCGCGATCTTCGGTCCATCGGGCTGCGGCAAGACGACGATCCTGCGGTGTATCGCCGGCCTCACGCCGATGACTGGACGCATCCAGATCGGCACCGATCTCTGGCAGGACACCGAGCAAGGCATTTTCATAGCCCCCCATCGTCGCCATTTAGGCTACGTGTTCCAGGAGCCAAGCCTGTTCCCGCATCTCTCCGTGCGCGACAATCTGCTTTATGGCGCACGGCGCGCATCAGCCGCCGGCCGCGCGATCGCCGACTTCGACAGCATGGTTGACCTGCTGGCAATCCGTCCGCTGCTGACGCGATCGACACGTGCACTGTCGGGTGGCGAACGTCAGCGTATTGCGGTCGGCCGCGCGCTGCTGTCGGGCCCCAGCATGCTGCTGATGGATGAGCCGTTGTCGGCCTTGGACCGTGCCAGCAAGGACGACATTCTGCCCCTTTTCGAAGTGCTGCACGAAAGGCTCGCGATCCCCATTCTCTACGTCAGCCACGACATGAGCGAGATCGAACGGCTCGCTGACACCCTCATTCTGATCCGCGACGGCCGCGTTGAGGCGTCTGGCCCGCTCACCGCGATGCAGACCGATCCCACCGCCTCATTGCTGTCCGCCCCACAAGCGACCGTCGTCCTTGAAGGCCGCGTCGCTCAGATCGATACCGACTTTTCCCTGACCGAACTGCACGTCGACGGCGGCGTGCTCATCGTGCCGGGCCAGCATGGCGCTGCTGGTGACCGGCGGCGATTGCGCATTGCCGCCTCTGACGTCAGCGTCGCAACGGCAGCGCCGGTCGCCACGAGCATCGTCAACTGTCTGCGGGCCCGCATCATCGCCATCCATGGCGCGCCGCGCGCGCCCCACGCCAGTATCCTGCTGGCCCTCGGAGAAGACGGCAACGGCGCCACCATCGCCGCCCGCATCACGCGCAAGTCGGTGGCCACGCTCGGCCTGACACCGGGTCTTGCCGTCTACGCTCAGATCAAAGGCGTCGCACTCATCGCCTCCCGCACCGCTGGGTGAGGTCGGCGCTGGTCCATCGCGTGCAGCATTGCCCGGTGGCTCACCACGCGATCGGCGCGCTGCCACGACTGACGAGATAGGCATTCGCCTTGGAGAAATGGCGGCAACCGAGAAAACCGTTGTGCGCCGACAGCGGCGACGGATGCGCGCATTCCAGCACCAGATGCTTGCGGCGGTCGATAGCCTCGCCCTTGGTGCGCGCATAAGCCCCCCAAAGCAGGAACACGACGCCCTCCCGTTCACGCGCCAGCGTGGCCACAGCCGCGTCGGTAAACTGTTCCCAGCCCTTCTTCTGGTGCGAGCCCGCCGCGCTCGCGCGCACGCTCAGCGTCGCGTTCAACAGCAGCACCCCCTGTCGCGCCCAACGTGACAAGTCCGGATCGCGCGACACGGGAGTTCCAAGATCGGCGTCGAGTTCCTTGAAAATATTCTTCAACGACGGCGGTGGCGCAACGCCCGCATTCACCGCAAAGCACAACCCGTTTGCCTGCCCTGGCCCGTGATAGGGATCTTGCCCCAGAATAACGACCTTGGCCGCCTCGAACGGGCATTCATCGAAAGCCCGGAACATCTGCGCCGCCGGCGGATAGATCTCATACGTCTGATATTCGTCCCGGACGAACGCCCGCAGCGCCGCGAAATACGGCGCGTCGAATTCAGCCTCCAGCCACTTGCGCCAGCTCTCGTGCATCCGAACGGGCTTGGTCATACGGCACGTCTAGCAAACACCGCCATCGAAGGCCACCTAGCCGTCATGCGCTACCACCAGCGGATTTCAAACGGTCCCGACGGTGCTGCCGTCAAACCCCAAGCTGGCTCAGACAATGTGAAAGCAGTTGTCATCGGCGCGGGCACTCCACGTAGGCTGCTCCCAACATGCAAACCGCCGGATAGTCGTCCTGTAGGTTGGGTTAGCGTCGGCCACCATCGTAAGACGTGATCGCCGACATTTCTGCCGCGCGTAACCCAACATTTTCCGGGACCGCGGGGATGTTGGGTTACGCGCGGAAGTGACGGCTGCGTTCAAATTGCAATGACAGTGGCCGACGCTGACCCAACCTACATATCTCTCGTCGATGCGGATCGGTTTGACCATCATGAGAGCGTAGCAACAATCCAAAAGCCGGCACAAGCGGCGACCCGATCGGGCTGATATCATGAAGCCTGTTGCGCTATGTGCCCCCCCGACGTAGCGTTCAACGTCAGTTGGCCTTTTCAAAAGAACCACAAAGGGAGAATGTTTTATGGTCCATGGCCTCGCTCGAACGTTAGCCGGTGCAGCCGTTGTCCTGGGCCTCGGCCTTGCGACCGTCGCGGTCGCGCAGACAGCGCCGCAGCCCGTCACGCAAGGCGCCAGCGACATCAAGCGCACGATCCTGCAACGGATCGATGTACCGGGATCGACCTACGAGACCGTCATCGCGCTGGTGGAGATCGTGCCGAACGGCATCATTGGCCGCCACACCCACTTCGGTGTCGACAGCGGCGTGATCCAATCGGGCGGCGTGACTTTGAACGCGACCGGCCTGCCCGAGCAGGTGGTGGCACCCGGCGGAAGCTGGCAGATCCCGGCGAATACTGTGCACTGGGGCAAAGCCGGCCCCGACGGCGCCAAGATCGTCAACACCTACGTTGTCGAAAAAGGCAAACCGTTAGCCACTCCGGCGCCATAAAGCCGGCTCGCTCGGCATGTCCCTCACAGGCATAGCCAAAGGCCGAGGGTGGGTTGGCCGCGTTACAGCGGCCCAATCCAACGGTCCGCGCAAGTATGTGTCGTTGGGTTGTGGCGGGAAGACGCCAAACCCAACGGCACCCCAGACCCAACTCACTCCGTAATGCTTGCCACGACGCCGGCGCCCACCGTGCGGCCGCCTTCGCGGATGGCGAAGCGCAGCTTTTCTTCCATGGCGATCGGCGTGATCAGTTCCACGTCAACCGTCACGTTGTCGCCCGGCATCACCATTTCCGTGCCTTCAGGTAACGTCACCACACCGGTCACGTCGGTAGTGCGG
>JANYHP010000562.1 GCA_025359005.1 Hyphomicrobiaceae bacterium
AGAAGAGCCACGGCCGCATCGAGACCCGGACCGTGACCGTTGTCGGCGACATCGATTGGCTCAAGACGCGTCACGCCTGGGAGGGTCTTGCAGGCATCGTGATGGTCGAAAGCTGTCGCGAGATCGGAGCCAAAAGTGAACGGGAAAGTCGCCACTACATCACGTCACTTTCGGCCGACGCCGCGCGCATCGGCGCGGCCATCCGCGGCCACTGGGGCGTCGAGAACGGGCTGCACTGGGTGATGGACATGGTGTTTCGCGACGACGAATGCCGCATCCGCAAGAAAAACGCGCCGGCCAACTTCGCGACCGTCAAGCACATGGCGAGCAACCTGCTGCGGCTGGCACCGGGCAAGGACAGCCTGCGCGTCAAACGCAAAGTCGCCGCCTGGGACGACGATTACCTCGCCAGCATCGTCACCCGGAAATAGCGTTCACCCTATTCCCCTGCGATCGCCCTGGCAGTGGTGCAGCAGTGGTTGCGCTCGGTGCGCTGTGCCGCTATAAGGCACCCTTCCGAACCGCCTGGCAGGGCATGCCATGGCGGTTCTGAATGCTGAAAACCCCAAATTGCGGGCCACAGCACCCTCCCGAGGAGGGGTCGGAACCGCGTGCGCCCTCACCGGCAGACGCAACTCCGATCCTGGCCCGTCCGGACCCTACGCACGCCATCGGCCGCAAAGCCCGTGGCTGTCATTGGACCGAAGGGCCACGCGCACGACTGTGCGCACGGCGCGAGCGCCGCCCCCGCGAAGGGCCAGCCATGCGTACTTCACGCGTGGCGGGACAGGCCCGTGAGCGCAAAGGAGAGCAAAATGCCCAAGTTGAAGACCAAAAGTGGCGCCAAAAAGCGCTTCAAGATGACGGGTACGGGCAAGGTGCGCGCGGCCGGCCAAGGCAAGCGCCACGGTATGATCAAGCGGACCGCCAAGTTCGTTCGCACCGCGCGCGGTGTGATGACGTTGAGCGACTCGGACGCCAAGATCGTCAAGAAGTACATGCCCTACGCACGGTGATGGGTGTCAGGTTTCAGATGCCAGGTTCCGGGGATTGCACCCAGGAGCGGTCATGAAACCTAGAGCCTGGAACCTATAACCCCATTCTTCTCGGAGCACCCCCATGGCACGCGTCAAACGCGGCGTCACAGCCCACGCCAAGCACAAGAAAGTTCTCAAGGCCGCCAAGGGCTATTATGGCCGCCGCAAGAATACCATCCGCGTCGCCAAGCAGGCCGTCGAAAAGGCGATGCAATACAACTACCGCGACCGCAAGGTTAAGAAGCGCAACTTCCGCGCCCTGTGGATTCAGCGCATCAATGCCGCCGCTCGCGAACATGGCATTACCTATGCCCGCTTTATCGACGGGCTGACGCGCAGCGGGATCGAGATCGACCGCAAGGTCCTCGCAGATCTGGCCGTAAAAGATGTCGCCGGCTTCAAGGCCATCGTCGACAAGGCCAAGGCGCACATCAGCAAGCCGCACACAGCAACGGCGGCGTGACGCGCTGATCGACCGCGACGAGACGCCTCGCCATAAAAGCGGTGTCATCCTCGGGCTTGACCCGAGGACCCATCGTTTCTCGCGCGATTTCGCCTGAGACGTGCGTGCTCGGCACCGAGGCAGGCATTTCAGCAGCGTCCACCCGCGGCGTGATGGGTCCTCGGGACAAGCTCGAGGATGACAATGGTGGGTTTACTCTCGGACGAGGAACCTGGATGTCAACGACCGACCTCAATGCACTCGAAACCAAGCTGACCGCCGAGATCACGGCCGCCGCCGATCTCGCCACGCTCGATGCCGTACGGGTGGCCGCCCTCGGCAAAAAGGGGGCGATTTCAGAGTTGATGAGCGGCCTCGGCAAGATGGCGCCGGAAGAGCGCAAATCGTTCGGCGCAGCCGTCAATACGATCAAGGCGCGGGTGAGCCAAGAGCTCGACGCACGAAAGGCGACACTCGAAGATGCCGCGCTGTCGGCCAAACTCGAGACCGAGCGGGCTGATGTGACCTTGCCGGTGCGGGCCGGTGGCACGGCGGACGGCCGCATCCATCCCGTCAGTCAGGTGTTCGACGAGATCGCAGAAATCTTCGCCGACATGGGCTTCCGGATCGCCGAGGGGCCGGATATCGAGAGCGACGATCTCAATTTCACGCGCCTTAACCTCCCCGCCGAGCATCCCGCCCGGCAGATGCACGACACGTTTTATCTGAACACGCCCAACACCGCGCATGGCACAGCCACGCCGCCGCTGCTGCTGCGCACGCACACAAGCCCCGTGCAGATCCGCACCATGATGAGCGAGAAGCCGCCGATCCGCATCATCGCACCGGGCCGCGTCTACCGCATGGATTCGGA
>JANYHP010000592.1 GCA_025359005.1 Hyphomicrobiaceae bacterium
CTGCCCCATACTCCCGCAAAAGGGCATAGCCCTTTTGAAACCCGTTTGGGGTGGATGTGGGGACGACGGTGCAACAAAGCGCGGGTGCAGGGCGGCGAGGCCCTCACACGCTGTCCTCGCTCACTGCTTCCGACCATGGCATTTCGGGCTCGGTGGCGCCTTCGTTCTGGCTGCGGGCACGACGCACCGCTCCAGCGATCGTGAACGGCATGGGGAACGGCACCGGCTCGGCCAGCACCGTATCGAACGCCTCGGCAAGCGCGGCGATAGCCTTGTCGCCGAGGCGCCGATCGACGGCGACGGACGTGCCTCCCGACACGTCGATGCGCGGCTGATGAAAAGCTGCGTCCAGATCCATGCCGAAGTCGGCGATCATCGCCAGCAACTGGAACACGGCAGGAATGATCTTGCGTCCACCGCAGCCGCCAATAGCAATCGTTTCTCCGCCGCCGGTCATGATCGCGGGCGCGTAGTTGGCAAGCGCCCGGCGCGCCGGCGCGATGCCGTTGGGCCCGCCTGCCGGATCGAACCAGTTGACGCCGTTGTTCATGAGGATGCCCGACTTCGGCAGCACCACGCGACTGCCGAACAGCGACAGCAGCGTCTGCGTGCACGTCACCATGTTGCCGTCACGATCGACCACGGAGAAGTGCGTCGTGCACGTCGGCGCGGTGCGCTCGCCGGCGTCACCCAACCGCTCGAAGCGATCGGCCCACGCGTGCTGCAGGGCTGCCGCATAGGCCGAGAACGTCTTGCCATTGGGCTTCGCCTCAGGCCGTTTCCGACGGCGCTGCAGTTCGGCGTACGCGACCGCCAAGGTCGGCCCGCCGTTCAATTCCGGCAGAACGTGAATTGTGCGATCCGCATAGGGAATTTCCAACGGGGCAAATTCGACGCAGCGCGCGCTCGCCAGATCGTCCATGGCGAGACACCCGCCCAGCGCCTTGACATCGTCGGCAATCGATCGCCCCAACGCGCCTTTATAAAGCGCGTCCGCACCATCCTCGGCAAGCGCCCTAAGTGTGCGCGCCAGATCCGGCATCGGCAATCGGATCACGTCGCTGGCGAGGTTGGCCACGGGCGGCTGCGGCGGCAAGCCGTGCCGCAGGAAACGCTTGGCAGCACCGGCGTCGGCCGCAAGATCGCCCTGCGCCGACGCAATGACCAGCATCGTGTGCCAGTCGACGACGAGGCCGTGCTCGGCGTGTTGAATTGCGGGGCCGAGCAGATCGCGCCAGCGCTTACGGCCAAACATCTTGTGCGCCGTCCAGTGGCCGAGTGGTTGCGTCGGCGTGCACACGGCCGTGGCGCCGACAGTGTTGCGGTTGCCTTTGACCTGCGGCCAGCCGAAGAGGTTGCCATCCCGGCCGCCGACGACCGGATACTTTTTCGGATCGAGCGCCAAGGGCGACACCGCCCCGAAGTCCAGCGTGGTGATCGCCCCCGTCTTGCCGTCGCGGATCAGCATGGCACCCACGCCGCCGATGCCGCTCATCCACGGCTCGACGACGCCCAAGGTCATCGCCGTCGCCACCGCCGCATCCACCGCGTGCCCACCGGCCTTCAGCACCCGCGCGCCGACCTCCGACGCCGCCCGGTTCTGCGACACCACGATGCCGCCCTTCGAGCGCACCGACGGCTTGCGGACCTCCCGCACGTGGCTGAGGTAGGGCGAAACGACGGACGGATGTGGGGACATGGCGGGCTCATGAGTGGACGGCGATGCAGGATGGCGCACCGGATCGGCATTTGAGCGGGCCGGCGCCCGCAACACAAGGGTCGCGCGAGCCGGGTCGCGTGTGCCGGGGTCGCGTGTGCCGGAATGCACCGGCGGTGAAGGCCGGTTTCACGTTTCCTTGGCGCAAACCTTAACGGGCACCAGGCACACTCGCCCCGTGGAAACAACGGGTTGGGGAACTCCGGAACATGACAAACAGCAACGCAACCGCTACGACATCGATCGCGCCTGAGAGCCTGACGATACACGACAGCGTCACCGCCAGCGTCCATTTCGACGGCTCATCGGCCGACTATCACAACGCTGTGGGTATGTACGTCTACGACAACGCCGGCACCGTGACCTCGACGCAGATCCTCTATGGCGACGCCTCCTACCGCGGCCTCGCCGGCGGCGCCGCTGATCTCAAACTGTCGCTGAAAGAGGGCCAGCACATCGGCTTCTTCGTGGCGCCGAACGCGGCCGTACAGGGCGACGTCGTCCATCTCATGCAGGCCGGCGGCACCTTCCACCTGGTGATGGCGGCCAACGGCGCAGCCGCCAACGTCAATGCCGGCCAGCCCATGCAGCTGGCCTATCAGGCGGCGAACGGCGACTGGTCGAACGTGCACACCCAGTTCTGGACCTCGATCTTCACGACCAACACCCGCGACAACGTCGACGGCCTGCAGCATGCCAAAATGACGACGGATGCGGCCACGGGGCAAGTGCACGTGACGTTCGAAGACATGATGGGCGGCGGCAATCTGGATTTCAAGGACGCCAGCTTCACGCTCACCATCGGTCGCGAGAATGTGCGCGCCCTGCAGCATAGCCCGATGACGGTCAGCGAGCACTTGCAGAGCGAAAACGCCATCGTTACCGGCTGGCATGACAGCGAAATGCCAAGCGCCATGCAGGTCTGCACCCTGCACGCGGCCAACGGTGGCGGCACCGCGCTGGACGTCGCCTCACTCGGCGGCTACGGCGGATCGGCCAATCACCTCGACCTCGCCGTCGCCAGC
>JANYHP010000603.1 GCA_025359005.1 Hyphomicrobiaceae bacterium
GGCTCTGCCCTTTGAACCCGCAAAAGGGCGAGCCCTTTTGAAACCCGTCTGGGGTGGGTGGGGCGAGAGCGCTGCAATAAGCGCGGGTCGAGGGCGGCGAGCCCTCGTCGGGGTTCGTAAGGGGCGAATGCCCCTTGCATCGCGCGCGAGCGCGAATGGTTGCCGCGAGCGCGGTACACGAAAGCAGGATGCGGGCTCCGCCCTCATACTCTCGCAAAAGGGCTCTGTTTTGGTCGCGCGATTGAACGGAAACCCGCCTGGGGTGGGTGGGGCGAGAGTGGTGCAGGACGGGCAAACCCTCTGCGCGCGGCCTTCCGTGCGCCTCAGATCAGCGGAAGTCGTCGACTGTGAGGATGGCCTGGAAGGGCACGCCGGCAGCCTTGAACGCGTCGGCCGCGCCTTCGAGGCGATCGACCGCGGTGATGACGCCGAGCACGATCGCGCCGTCGGCCTTGACGGATTCGATCGCCTTGAGTGCAGAGCCACCCGTCGTCGTCACGTCCTCGAGGATGACGACGCGCTTGCCCGCCAACGTCTCGCCGCGCGGCAACCCTTCGACGAGGCTTTGCGTGCCGTGGTCTTTCGGCGTCTTGCGGATGAAGAATGCAGGCATCGCCCGGTCTTCGGCGACACTGACGGCGGCGACTGAGGCCGCCATCGGCACCGCACCCATCTCGAGGCCACCGACCGAATCGCACGGGCTGTCTTTAAGGGCTTCCAGGACCAGCAGCGCCAGCAGATACGATCCCTGCGGGTCAAGCATCGTCGGCTTCATGTTGAAATAGAAGTCGGAGGTGCGGCCCGATGCGAGCTTGATCTCAACGCCGGTGCCATAGCTACGCCGGCGCACGATCTCGACGAGGCGCATCTTGGCGGCTTGCGGCGTTATCGCACTTGGCATCGGCAGCTCTCGCCCGTGTTGCAACTTTGGCCGCTCTTGAGCCTGCACGCCGGGGCTGTCAAGCCGACACCCCACGTTGTCCACGCGCCGCAAACTTTGCCACGCAGCAACAGACGAGCTACAGACGGCCCCTGTGCCATCCCTACCATGGATCCCGCCATGTTCGACCCTGAGAACCCGCCAGAGCTTGAAACCACAGGCTGGATCAACGCCGACGCGCCGCTTACTCTCAAGGCCCTGCGTGGCAAAGTGGTGGTGGTCGTCGCGTTCCAGATGCTGTGTCCGGCATGCCTCGAGCATGGGCTGCCGCAAGCCAAACGGTTGGCCCAGAAATTCAACCCGGACGAGGTCGTTATCGTCGGGCTGCATACGGTGTTCGAGCATCACGCCGTGATGTCGCCTGCCGCGCTGCAGGTGTTCATGGCTGAGTTCAAATGGCCGTTCCCGGTGGGGATCGCTGCGGCCGGCCCGGATGGCATTCCCAAGGCGATGGCCGCCTATCAGATGCAGGGCACACCGACTTTGCTGCTTTTCGACCGCGCCGGCCGTCTTCGCCGCCATTATTTCGGCCGTCCCGACGACATGCAGCTCGCCGCCGAAATCATGGGGCTCGCCATCGAGGATGCGAACTCGCCGCGCGAGCAGGCCGCCGGGATCGAGCACAAAATGGGCCGCGCGCTGCGCTCGCCGGAGCACGCCCATCACGGCGAACACGTACACGGCCCCGGTTGCAACCACGATCACGATCACGCCGGCCACGATCATAGCCACGGCCACGCACACGGGTAAGGCCGGCCCTCAAGCAATGGCCGTCCAGCCGAAGCGCAGAAGGGGGTGGATCTGGCGCGCGAACGAGGTGATTTCGGCGATGGTGGCGTCACCATCGCCCAGCGTCTTGGCGGACACCGGACGGCGCACCACGAATCCCTTCAGCCGCAACAGCGGCAAAATGCGCGCGTCGTCCACGGCCTCGAAGCCGCGCGGCGTCCGCTTGAGTGTGTCCTCGTCGTCAAAGGCGAGCCCCACGCGACCGAGCCCCGCGACGATCGCCGCGAACTCGGCCGGCCGCGCGGTGATGCGTGTGCGCAGCTTCTGCAGGATGGGCGGCTCGGGCTGATAAAAGCCGCCGCCGAGAAACGAGCCCTTTGGATCGACGTGTATATAAAGCAGGCCCGCCGCCAGTTTCTCGCCATCCCGCGTCATGGAGGCGCCGATGTGTGTCTTGTAGGGTCGCTTGTCTTTGGAAAACCGCACGTCGCGGTGGATGCGGAAGATCGCGCGCTTGGGATCGCACGCCAGGTCCAGCCCCTCCACGGACAGCGCCAGCCCGAGGCTCGCAACCAGCGCCGCCATGGGCACGCGCAGCTCGTTCTCATACATGGCTTTGTTGGCCTCGAACCAGGCCCGGTCTTGATGGGCGTCCAACTCCTTGAGGAACGCAAAGCCCTCCGCCGAAAAGCCGTGGAATCCCTTCTGCGTGCTGCCTGTCATGCCAGCGGTTCCAATGGATGGGGCAGAAGATTTCAGCGCCCCGGCAGTACGAGGATCTTAGGCTCGGCCGGCAGCAGCGCCTGACTGACGACGATTTCGCTCTCGGGCGCCATATCGATGGCAAACTCGGACTTCATGCGCTCGAGAAACCGCGCCAGCGTGATCTGGTTGAAATAGTGCATGGGAATGATCAGCCGTGCCTTGAGCGCGCGCACGACCTCGACCATGCCGCCGATATCCATCGTGTAGCCGCCGTCGACCGGCACCAACACAACGTCGAGCTGGCCGATGGCTGCGAGCTGCTCGGGCGTCAGCAGATGGTGCAGATGGCCGAGATGGCCGATGCACAAGCCGGCCACCTCGAAAATGAAAATGGAATTGCCATAGCTGATGGCGCCACCGCTCCAGTCGCGGATGTTGGTGGGCACATTGCGGATATGCACATCGCGAACCTCGAGCGCGTGACGCGCGGGGCCTCCCTCGGGATTCCAGCCACGCAGCACATGGCCGATGCGCGCGTCGGGCGTATCTGTGTAGTGGGTGGAATGGGCGCGATTCATCGTCGCGACGTCGGGCACGACGGGCGCGCGGACATAGTCGTTATAGTCGGTGACGATACGCACGCCGCCGGCGCTTTCGATGAGGAATGTCGAATGCCCGATGTAGGTGAGGCGGACGTCCGTGGCTTGCAGCGCCGCCGTCCCGAGCGCCACCCGGTGCACGCCGGGCGCACTGGCCACCGCAAGGCAGCGGCTGACGGGTTGTGCGGCATAGGCACTGCCGCCCGCCACAACAAGGGCTGCCCCGATCAGGACCGCGTATCGCAGAAAACTCAGCGTCTTGCGCATATCCGGTGACCTCGCTTCGCCGGCATCCCGTCACGACCGTCGGCGGCGACCAGAGTAAGCCCACACGGCGGCTGTTGCCAACACGCCTTCGCCGCCACCTGCTACGCCCCCGCAGCCTTGGCGGCGAGCGCGCGGTAGGTCGCGATCACCTGACTATCGTCCCGGTTCCCAAATCCCATGCCGGAGGCTGCAAGAAACGCCTGATGGGCGAGGCTGGCGAGTGGAAGGCCCATCTTGGCCGAACGCCCCGCGTCGAGCACCAACCCCAGATCCTTGACGAAGATGTCGACGGCACTGGTGACGGCCGTTCCTTCCTCCACCATGCGGGGCCCGCGATTTTTCAGCATCCAACTCGACGCCGCACTGCCCGACAAAATGCCCAGCGCCAGCGCCGGATCGATCCCCTGCCGCTCGGCGAAGGCCAAGCCCTCGGCCGCGACAGCGATATGGACGCCGCACAGCAACTGGTTGACGATCTTCATGGCGGCGCCCTGGCCCGGATTTTCGCCGACGTGCACCAGCCCACTGCCGAGCGTTTCGAGCAGCCGGCGATGGGTGTCCATCACGGCGGCGGGTGCTGCCGCCATGATCGAGAGCGTGCCGGCCTCCGCACCGACGACACCGCCCGAGACCGGCGCGTCGATAAAGCGACGCCCAGCGCCGATGACGCGCGCGGCCATGGCGGCAACACGCGCCGGCGCGCAGGTTGCCATCAGCACGACGGTGCCGCCCGCCGGCAAGGCCTCGATCCCACCTTGGGCGAACAGCACGTCCTCGGCCTGTTCGGCATTGACGGTCATCACGATCAACGTGTCGGCGGTGCGCGCCGCTTCGGCGACGCTGGCAGCGTCATGGCCGCCCACAGCGGCAAGCCGCGCGCGCGCCTCGGCACGCAGGTCGAACCCAGCGACGCGGAATTGGTGGGCAACCAGCCGCGCCGCCATGGCCCCTCCCATGGCGCCGAGGCCAATGAAGGCAATCGCATCGTGCTTCTGCATGGCAGTCTCCCGGGGTGTGCTTTCAGCCACCGTCGACACAGACGGTGGGCGCGTCAAGCACCCGGTGCAGGCACCCGTCGGGAGGCGGGCCGGGCAAACAAAAAACGCCACCCCCGCGGGGAAACGGGGGCGGCGTGGAGTGCGGCACGGGGACGAACCGCTCCCGAATGCAGGTGCCAGATGGGGCATATGGACCGAAGCGCCTGGCGGGGGAAAACCAGGGGGAAGAGAGTGGCCATATCAGCCAAGGCCGTGGGGAGAACCTTTGGCCATCAAGCGACGAAACATTCGGACTTGGGGGAAACTTTGGTGGGACCGATTTCGTGGGAAAATCGTGGCACGCACATCGTGCTGTTGCGGTGTGCTTGCGCCGGTGTCCAACCTCTACAGCGGACCCGTCGTCACCTCTTCGGCAACTGGGTCCAGGTTACGGTGATCTCCCTTTCTGGTGTGTTTCTCCTATAAATACAATCTAAGGTTGATTTATTAACAAAACCTTTCGAACACACCTTTTGGTTGTTCTTCTCGCCTTTTTTCGCCTCTTGGCGATGCCGCCCAGCAAGCTTAATTCCAGAATGTCGCAGGCCGTGCGCCGTCGTCCTTGACTCGGACTCTCAGACACTTAAACAGGGCCGCGCTGAGTACCGACACCGCTCGACCGGTGGGCGGATTGGAAAAAATCGCGGGGACGGATATGGCGAAGATGAAACGACATCAGCGCCCACCTACGACGAAAGCAGCATCCGGCGACGGCGCGTTCAAGGTCGCACCGGCCCTCCGGAAGAGTTCTGCCGCCAATCGCACCGCGATCCCCTCGAAGACAGCGACGCGCAATCGCCCGGCGTCGCCACAACCGAGCGCCAAGCCTGTCGCCAGCAAAGCTGCCACTCCCAAAACGACCGCTCCCAAAACGACTGCTCCCAAGACGACCGGTCGCAAGACTGCATTGCCGTCCAAAGCGGCCCCCAAAGCCAGCCCGGCTCACAGCAGCAAGCAAGCCGCCGCCAAGCCACTGCGCGGCAAGGCGCCGACAACAAAGCCGGTGACGGCCAACAGCCCGGCTACCGGCCCCCTGGCGGGCAAGCGCGCCGCGGCCGACGCCCCCAGCCGCACGGCGGCCACCCCGGCGGCACCTTCGCGCGGCACCGCGCCAACCGCGAAACCGCATGGAGCCGCCGCCCTCCACCAAGCTCGCGCGGCCAGCAAAAATGCCCGCGCCCTCCCCGTGCCGACGGCAAAACCCACCGCTCCCGCGAAACCACAGCCAAGACACATTGCCAGCGCTGGCAAAACCTTGGTAATGGCAGCGACGGGGACAGAGCCGCACGAGCTTTCGCGTCCCGCAGTGCACGACACCGTGTTTTCAGCATCTGCGCCGCCCGCGAAAAACGGCAGGGCCATGAGCAAAAAAAACTCAGCCGATATGCTTGGACTGACCCTGCCGGCCGGTTATCGCCCGACCGAGCACGAGCCGTTCATGGGGCCCATGCAGCGGCTCTATTTCCGCTCCAAGCTGCTGCAATGGAAAGACGATATCATCAAGCAGAACCGTGAAACCTTGCAGGTTCTGCACGACGAGACCCTCCAGCACTCGGATATGGCGGACCGCGCCAACTCGGAAGCCGAGCGTGCGCTCGAACTCAGGGCCCGCGACCGGCAGCGCAAGCTCGTCTCCAAGATCGACGCCGCCGTGACGCGCATCGACGATGGCAGTTACGGCTATTGCGAAGAGACCGGCGAGCCGATCAGCCTCAAGCGCCTCGACGCCCGGCCGATCGCGACCATGTCGCTCGAAGCCCAAGAGCGCCACGAGCGTCGCGAAAAGGTCTATCGCGAGGACTGAGGCCAAACAGTCGAACCGCGAGTAGTCCGCGTCAGATACGTGTCCGCGCCCCAATTTCGCGCAGACATTAACCGATTGTTGACGCCTGCCCGGAATACTGTCCCCACGCGCGCCCTCTGTGCGCCTGTCTCCCCCGGACCTTGTGCGCCCCCATGATCCTGTTCAAGATCCCGACCAAAACGGTTCACGTCCCCCCCTCAGCAGCGGCCGTGCTCCTCGGTACGCTGATGGCGTTCGTGCTCCTGCCCGCCGTGCCGGCAATCGCCGAGCAGCCAACGCGACCCGACGCCCAGTCGATGACGCTGCAGGCACAACCGACTCAATCACTCCGCTCCGGGCTTGGCGGCGAGTTGCCGACGCAGGCAGCACTGATCCAACAGCGTCCCCTCGACCTCGCCGAACTCGACGCAAAGGCGTTCGGCGACTGGGACGCCACACCGTCCCCCCGTCCGGCATCCGCGCGGCGTCGCTGAAACGCAGAATGATTGAGAGAGTCGGCAACCCGCCGGCTCTGGAGATCAAGCGACGGGCACGCCCGGCGCAGGCACCACCGCAGGCACCGGTTGCGTATTGATCTGGCGTTGGCGCACCAGTTCCTTGAAAATGGCGACGCGCAACTCGGTCATCACCGCAACGCGGCGGTTGACGTCGCTGATCGTCGCACGCAGCGCGAACTCCAGCATCCCCGGTCCAAAATTCTCCAAGGCCGCCGTGGGCCCTGGCGCCGTCACGACGAGCGGATTGGCACGCGCGCTCTCGAGCATGATATTGAGCACCGTATCCGGATCGGCGGTGCCGTCCAGCGTGAACTTGACGACGACACGCCCGACGAGATTACGGTGTGTCAAGTTGAGTACCCGCCCCGAAATCAACTCGGAATTGGGCACGATCAGGCTGGCGCGATCGAACGTCTCAATTTCGGTTGAGCGGACCGAGATGCGCCGCACATTGCCTTGCTGATCGCCGAGCGCGATCCAGTCCCCGACCTTGATCGGACGCTCCACCAGCAGGATCAGGCCGGAGACGAAATTGTTGACGATCGATTGCAGCCCGAAGCCGATCCCCACCGAAAGCGCACCAGCCAGGATCGCCAGACTGGTGATATCGAACCCGGCGTAGGACACCGCCAGCAGAGCCGCCAGCGTAAT
>JANYHP010000633.1 GCA_025359005.1 Hyphomicrobiaceae bacterium
AGCTGCTGCGGTCGTGCTTTCTGCTGGCATCGACGGTGCTGAACTTTCTGGCGCTCAGAACGCTGCGGCTGGATCAGGTGACGACGATTTTGTTCCTCACGCCGCTGGTGGTGGCGTTGTTAGCAGGGCCTTTGCTGGGCGCGAGTGGGTCGGCTGGCGGCGCATGCTGGCGATCCTGGTGGGGTTTGCGGGCGTGATGGTCGCGGTGCGGCCGGGGACCGAAAGTTTCGATCCGGCGTTTCTGCTGTCGCTGGCGGGAATGCTCGCCTATGCAGCGTTTTCGCTGACGACGCGGCATGTCGCGGCATTCGATGGGGTGGCGGTGACGCTGTTTTATTCGATGTTCGCGGGGGTCGTGCTGGTGGCACCGCCGGCGCTCAGCGTCTGGGCATGGCCGGCCGACGCGGCCTCCTGGATTGCGTTGACGACGTGCGGTGTGTGGGCGGCGATAGGGCATGCGCTGTTTATTGCTGCATTCCGGCGCGCGCTGGCGTCCACGCTGATGCCGTTCACGTATTTCAGCCTGATCACGCATACCAGCGCCGGATACGTCGTCTTCGGCCAGGTGCCGGACGTGCAAACGCTGACGGGCGCGCTGATCGTCGTCGGCTCAGGGCTTTACCTGCTGCATCGGGAGCATGTGCGCTTGCGCGAGGCGCGCGGTCGCGGCGCTATCGCGGTCGCTTGAATTGATCGACGGCCACCACGAGCAAACCGGCGACGAGGCCCCAAAAGGCCGCGCCGATGCCGAAGTAGGTCGTGCCCGTGGCGGTGACGATGAAGGCGAGGCCGGGCGCGAACCGGTCGCCGGGCGAGGCGAAGGCGGTCGACAGGGCGTTGATCAGAGGGCCAGCCAGCGCCATGCCGGCGACTGTCTTGATCAGGGCAGGCGGCAGGGTCGCAAAGAGCGCCACCAGCGATGGCCCGAGGGCCGCGAAAACACCGTAGCAAAGCGCATACGGTGGACCGGTCAACCAACGGCGTGCGGGGTCGGGATGGGCGTCGGGGCCGGTGCAGAGGGCGGCGCTGATGGCGGCCAGATTGCTGGTATGGGCGCCGAGGGGCGCGGTGAGCAGCGAGAGAAGACCTGTGGTGCCGAGGATTGAGCGGCTTGGCACGTGTGCATAGCCAGACGCGCGCATGACGGCGAAGCCGGCCAGGTTCTGCGAGGCCATGGTGACGAGAAACAGCGGCAGGCCAAGACCGATCATCGTGCCGAGATCGAAGGCCGGCGTGATCCAGACAGGTTGGGCGAAAGCCAGAGCGGGGAGCGGTTGCGTCAAGCCGAGATGCCATGAGAGCGCGGTGCCAGCCAGCAACACCATGATCACGGCAATCGAGGGCGCGATGAGGCGCGCGACGAGGAACAACGCCAGCAGCGGAAGGATCAACGCGGGCGCCGATGGGATTGCTTCGAACGGCAGCATGACGAGGCGCAACAGCACACCGGCGAGCATGCCAGCGGCGACGGTCATAGGGATTTTTTCGATCAGGCGCAGCAGGGGCGTGAGGACGGATGCGAGCAGGATGAGGATGGCGGCCACGATGAAGGCGCCGACGGCTTCCGGCATGCCGATGCCGGCGGCCGATGCGGTGATCATGGCGGCACCGGGGGTCGACCACGCCGTGATGATCGGCAGGCGGTGGCGCATCGAAAGAACGGCGGTGGAGATCGCGATCGTCAGGCAGACGCCGGTGATCCAAGAGGCTGTTTCAGCCGGTGTTGCGTGCAGGCTTTCGGCGGCGGCGAGGACGATGGCAATCGAGCCGCCGCAGCCGACGAGTGCGGCGGTGATCGCCGCGATAATGGGCGCGAGTGGCATGGAGAGTTTCCGGGGGGCGATACGCTGTGCTCGCCATACAGCGGGCTAGGGCCGAGCGCCAGTGGCACCGCGGCGACGTCAGCGCTGGTCGTTCGGCTTGTCGGAGGTCTTGGGTTTGGCGACCGGATGCTTGTCGCTGGACCAATCCGTCAGCACGTCAGGGGGCTGCGCACGCGGCGTGGCGGCGGCGGGGCTGCGGCCTGTATTGGCGGGCGCGGCGCTGGAAGAGCGGGCCGCATCGGGGCGTGCCGGTGCTGATGCTGCAACGGCGCACGGCGTGATGCGATAGCTGTCCGGCGCAAGTTGTTGGGTTTCGCGCAAGATGCCGGGAATGAACCCCGAGATCGGATTGACCAGAACTTCAGGGTTCGACATGGGGCCGATGACGGCGAAGGTGATGCCGAAAATGCCTTCGCCCTTGGGGCCGGCGAGGATCTGGCCGGCAATGGGGATGCCGCCAAGCGCACTATTGAGCCCCGAGAGCGGAATATAGGTGCCGCCCATTTGCAGACGCCGCGTCTTGAAATCCGCCTTGCCGCGGATGCGCGCGCCCACAAGCGGACCGCGGATCTCGACGTCGTTCATGACAAATTGACCGCAACCGGCAGAAAACGGCAAGGCCATCCAGTCGAAGTCGATCCGTTCGCGCACAATCTTTTTGCGTGCTGTCGCCGCGGTCCCGCTATCGCTCGTCTGGAAAACTTCGCTCACGACAGGGTCGCCAAGAACCGCAAAGTTTTCGGCCCGCAGCACGCCGTTGCGTTCGACGGCGCCGCGACCGTCGAGGGTCACTTCGAGCGACATGGTGCCGCCGATGGCATTGGGATAGAAGCCGACAGCCTTGAAGATCTGGCCCGCATCCTGGGATGAGGCGGTCAATTTTCGGTCGCTGCTGTTGCGGATCGAGGCCTCGAACGCTTTGCCGGTTTCGTGTTTGGCGGTGACGCTGAGGCTGGTGGTTTTTTCCGTTCCGCCGTCGTTGCGGCGTTGCAGTGAGAGGCGAACACCGCGGAGCTTGGTGTCGGAAAATCCCAGAACCGTTTCGATTTCAGCGAAGAGGTCGAGGCCGGGTTTATCCTTGGGCACGGGTTTGGGTTGGTTTTGGACGTTGAAAAGATCACGGAACAGATCGCGGCCGTCGAACGCGGCACCCTTAGCGCGGACTTCCCAGATCCCTTCCGGGCGCAGACGGCCCTGCACGTCGAGGTGGGAGACCACATTCAATGAGAAGTCCGGGAAAGCCAGTTCGCGCGCTTTACCGTCGGGGCCGAGGGTGATGGAGCCTTCGGCGGCGATGCTGTCGCCGACGATCTTGAAATTGCGCAACTCGAGCCGCCCCTGCGCGGCCTTGACGGGGGTAAACTGAACACGGGCGGCGACGCCGGGGGGCTTTCGATAGGCGACCGAGTCGAGCATGAATTCGGCTTTGGTCAGATCGGCGTTGAGCTGTGCCTGCATTTCACCCTTGGCGTCGGGGCCGAGGGTGATCTCGATCGGGATTTCGCCGGCGACGATGTCGTTGATGTCGAGACCCAACTGCGCACGATCGGCGTCATCGAGCTTGAGCGTCAATCGCAACGGCGATTGACGATCCGGGGTCGTGTTCAAGAAATGCTGGCCGGCAAATTTGACGGGAATGCCTTTCAGCAGAAAGTCACCGCGTGCATCGACGGCCGTCTCGCTGATCTCCACGTCGATCTTGGCACCGGTCACGTCATGGGGTCCCAAGGCCTGCCGGAGGCGACCATCGATGACGCGCAACCGGC
>JANYHP010000041.1 GCA_025359005.1 Hyphomicrobiaceae bacterium
CGGCAATTTCCACGCCGAGCCGGTGGCGTTTGCGGCCGACACCATCGCGCTCGCCATCTCCGAGATCGGTGCAATCAGCGAGCGGCGCATCGCGACGCTGGTCGATCCGGCACTCAATTTCGGCCTGCCGCCGTTTCTGACACCCGAGCCGGGCGTCAATTCCGGCTTCATGATTGCCGAGGTGACGGCGGCGGCACTGTTTGCTGAGAACAAGCAGCGCGCCATGCCGTGTTCGATCGATTCGACGCCCACCAGCGCCAATCAGGAAGATCACGTCTCGATGGCGGCCCACGCAGCCCGCCGCCTGTCGGATATGGCCGACAATCTTGCCGCCATACTGGGAATCGAGCTGCTCGTCGCCGCCCAAGGCGTCGGCCTGAGGGCTCCACTCACCACCAGCCCTGCGCTGGCGGCGGTCATCGCTGAGCTGCGCAAGCAGGTGCCGCCGCTCGGCCCCGACCGCTACATGGCCGGTGACTTGGCTGCGGCAGCGACGCTTGTCGAAAGCGGTGATTTGCAGCGCGCCGCGACCGCCGTTCTCAAGTCCGATCCCTTTCCAAAAAGCGCCTGAAAGACCCGACCATGACCCACCCGACAAACCGCCGCCTCGACAATGAACGCATCATCCGCTCCCCGCGCGGCCCTGACATCAGTGCCAAAAGCTGGCTGACCGAGGCGCCGCTGCGCATGCTGATGAACAACCTTGACCCGGATGTTGCCGAGAAGCCAAGCGAACTGGTGGTCTACGGCGGCATTGGCCGCGCCGCCCGCGACTGGGACAGCTTCGACCGCATCGTCGCCAGCTTGCGCACGTTGGAGGCAGATCAGACGCTGGTGGTGCAATCGGGCAAGCCGGTCGGCGTGTTCCGGACGCATGCGGACGCACCGCGCGTGTTGATTGCCAATTCCAACCTCGTGCCGCACTGGGCGACGCTCGACCATTTCAATGCGCTCGATCGGGCCGGGTTGATGATGTACGGCCAGATGACGGCGGGCTCGTGGATCTATATCGGCAGTCAGGGCATCGTGCAGGGCACCTACGAAACGTTCGTGGAAGTCGGCAGGCAGCACTTCGGCGGCAGCCTGGCGGGCAAATGGATTCTGACGGCGGGCCTCGGCGGCATGGGCGGCGCGCAGCCGCTGGCCGCCACCATGGCAGGCGCCTCGATGCTTGCCGTGGAGTGCCAGCCGAGCCGCATCGAAATGCGGTTGCGTACGGGCTATCTCGACCGGCAGGCGGCGACACTCGATGATGCGCTGGCCATGATGGCGGATGCGGCAAAAACCAAGACGCCAATCTCTGTCGGGCTGCTCGGAAACGCGGCGGATGTATTCCCAGAACTGGTTCGCCGCGGCATCAAGCCGGACATCGTCACCGACCAGACCAGCGCGCACGATCCCATCAACGGCTATCTGCCGAAGGGCTGGACACTGGCCGAGTGGGAGGCAAAGCGTGCCAGCGATCCCAAGGCGACGGAAGCCGCCGCGAAGGGCGCCATGGCCGTCCACGTCAGGGCGATGCTCGAATTCCACAAACAGGGCATCCCGACGCTCGACTACGGCAACAACATCCGCCAGATGGCCAAGGATATGGGCGTTGCCAACGCGTTTGATTTCCCAGGCTTCGTGCCAGCCTATATCCGCCCGCTGTTCTGTCGCGGCGTCGGTCCGTTCCGCTGGGTGGCTCTGTCCGGCGATCCCGAAGACATCTATCGCACCGACGCCAAAGTGAAAGAACTGATGCCGGATGATAAGCACCTGCACACTTGGCTCGACATGGCGCGCGCGCGCATTCAATTCCAGGGGCTACCGGCCCGTATCTGCTGGGTAGGACTTGGCGACCGTCACCGCCTTGGTCTTGCGTTCAACGAGATGGTCGCCAATGGGGAGTTGAAGGCGCCCATCGTCATCGGCCGCGACCACCTCGACAGCGGCTCGGTAGCCAGCCCCAACCGCGAGACGGAAGCCATGCGCGATGGCTCGGACGCCGTATCGGACTGGCCCCTGCTGAATGCGCTGCTGAACTGCGCGAGCGGCGCGACATGGGTCTCGCTGCATCATGGCGGCGGCGTCGGCATCGGCTACTCCCAGCATGCCGGCATGGTCGTCGTGGCCGACGGCACGCTCGAAGCCGCCCGCCGCCTCGAGCGCGTGCTTTGGAACGACCCGGCCACCGGCGTCATGCGCCACGCCGACGCCGGTTATGACAGCGCCATCGCGTGCGCCCGCCAGCAAGGACTGGATCTGCCGAGCCTGAAGTCGTGACGGGTGACACTATGCCAGAATGAGCGCGGGTGCTCAGGTGTGAGTTGCTGGCGCATGCAGATGACAGGCCACGCTCCGGCCAGGCGTGATTTCCACAAGTGACGGCGCCACCGCGCGGCAGTGATCGGTGGCGTGCGGGCAGCGCGGATGGAAATGACAGCCGGACGGCGGGTTGATGGGAGACGGCGGTTCGCCCTCCTGCAACTGCATGGCGATGGCGGCGGCCGGATCGGGCACCGGCGAACTGCGGCGCAACAAATCCGTATAGGGGTGCAGCGGTGTGTCGAGCAGAGCGTCGGCGGGGCCCGTCTCGACGACGCGGCCCAGATACATGACGGCAGCCCGCTGGCAGAAATAGCGGATGACGCCCAGATCATGACTGATGAAGACGAACGACAGGTTGCGCCGGGCTTTCAGGTCCGCAAGCAGCGCGAGGATTTGCGCCTGTACAGACACATCGAGCGCGGATACCGGCTCGTCGGCGAAGATGAGATCTGGTCCCAGCGCCAACGCCCGCGCGATGCCGATGCGCTGACGCTGGCCGCCGGAAAACTCATGCGGGAAGCGATCGAGCGCCGTCGCGGGCAGACCGACTTCGTCGAGCAAGGCGCGGACACGGGTGATGGCGGCGGCCCCACGCGCGATGCCGTGCACCCGCATCGGCTCGGCCAGCGAGCAGCCGATGCGCTGCCGCGGATCGAGCGCGGACGCAGGGTCCTGGAAGACAATCTGCATGCGTACGCGCAACTGGCGGAGCCGCGCCGGGCTGGCGGCGAGTACATCCTCGCCATCCAGGCGTACCCCGCCGCCATCGGGCGGCAGCAGCCGCAAGGCGACGCGCGCCAAGGTGGATTTGCCACACCCGGATTCGCCGACGATGCCCAGGGCCTCGCCGCGCCCGAGCGTCAGCGACACGCTGTCGACAGCACGCACGGACACGGTGCGCGGAATAGGAAAGCCACGCCGCGTAACGAAAACCTTGGTCAACCTGTCGATGGCCAGGAGGGGCGCGTCACTCATGACGAGGCGCCTCCGCGGACCCAGCAGCGGACCTGATGCGTCCCGGCCGCGTCGATCGCGGTCAGGGACGGGCGTTGGGCGCAACGCTCTTCGCGCAACGGGCATCGCGACTGGAAGCGGCATCCCGCAGGCATGTCGGCCAATGTGGGCACCTGGCCGGGAATGGGTGCGATGACGGCGCTCGACCGATCGGCGCGGGGCATGGCGGCGAGCAGGGCGGACGTATAGGGATGCGTCGGCCGCGCGAAAAGATCACGAACCGCTGCACTTTCGACCACGTCGCCGCCGTACATGACGAGCACACGATCGGCGACGGACGCGACGACGCCAAGGTTATGGGTAATGAGCAAGACGGCCAGGTCCGCAGATTTCTGCAGGCCCGCGATCAATGCGAGCACTTGCGCCTGGATGGTAACGTCGAGGGCGGTGGTGGGCTCGTCGGCGATCAGCACTTTGGGCGCGCAGGCCAACGCGAGGGCGATCATCACCCGCTGGCGCATCCCGCCGGAGAACTGGTGCGGATAGGCGCCGACCCGCTCAGCGGCGCTCGGAATGCGCACCAGGTGCATCAACTCGATGGCGCGGGCTTCGGCGGCGCGGCGTGACAGGCCGCGGTGATAGATGAGCGGTTCGGCGATCTGGAACCCCACCGACAGCACCGGGTTGAGCGACGTCATCGGCTCCTGGAACACCATGCCGATGCGATTGCCGCGGATCTTTTCCATCTGCGCGTCACTGCGGCCGCTGACCGCCTCACCGTCCAGCGCGATGGCGCCGCCTGCGATGCGGCCGACACCTAAGGGCAGCAATCCCATGATCGACAAAGCCGTGAGGCTCTTGCCGCAACCGGATTCACCGACGAGCGCGACCGTTTCGCGGGCGTGCACCTGAAAGCTGACCGCGCGCACCGCCTGATACCACGTACCGCGCGAACGGATCTCCGTCGTGAGAGTATCGACAGAGAGTGCGGGCGAGGCGGCGCTCATTGCGGCGCCCTCGGATCGGTGGCGTCGCGCAACCCATCGCCGATCAGGTTGAGACCGATCATGGTGATCAGGATGGCGAGGCTCGGAAAGACGGCCAACAGATAATTGTCGTTGAGGTACTCGAAGCCTTCGCGGATGATGCCGCCCCAGGTGGCGGTCGGCGGCGGCACGCCGAGGCCGATGAAGGCCAGCGTCGACTCCGTGCGGATTGCCGTGGCCAGCCACAGCGAACCCATCACAATGATCTCATCGAGGATGTTCGGCGCGACGTGCGCGAACATGATGCGCATGTCCGAAAAGCCCAGCGCGCGACCGGCGTCGATGAAGTCGCGCTCGCGCATGGCCAGCGTCGAGCCCCGGGCCAGACGAATGAAGGCCGGCACGGCGGTAATGGCAATGGCCAGAATGATGTTGCCGATGCTGGCGCCGAGCACCGCGACCAGCAACAGGCCCATGACCAGCTGCGGGAACGACAGCAGGATATCGGTCACACCGCTGATCACGCGATCAATTGCGCCGCCGAAATACCCAGCCACGATGCCGATCGCACTGCCCGCGATCATCGCCATGACGGTCGCGACGACGCCGACCCAGAGGGAAATGCGGGCGCCCCAGATGATGCGCGAAAACACGTCGCGACCGAACGAATCGAGCCCCAGCCAATGGGCGCGAGACGGGTCAGCCAGCTGCGGACCCAGCATCTGCTTGTTGGGATCGTAGGGTGCGATCCACGGCGCAAACAGCGCCATGATCACCAGGATCAGACAGATGATCGACCCGGCAATGATGGCCGGATTGCCGCGCGCCCGTGTCCACGTGGAGACGCGCGCCGGGCCAACTGTAGTCGCAGCACTCATGGTGATGGCCCTTCGTGCGCGGCACGCCTTCGCGCCTCCCGTGAACCCAACGCGGGCGAGGGGTTTGCCGGGATGGTTGGACAGTGTCGCCAGTCGACGCTTGTAGCCATGTCGCGTGGTGCTCTCATGCAGTTTTCACGCGCGGGTCGACGAGGCCGTAGACGAGATCGGTCAACACGTTGGCGACGACGATGGCGAAGGCGAAGACCACCATCATGCCCTGCAGCGTCGCGTAGTCGCGCGTGTTGAGCGCGTTGACAATGATCTTGCCAAGGCCCGGACGGGAAAAAACGATTTCGGTCAGCACCGAATTGCCGATCAACACCCCGAGATTGAGACCGACGATGGTTACGACCGGGATCAGCACATTGCGCAGCGCATGCCGCCAGACGACCGCTCTGGCCGGGACGCCTTTGGCACGCGCGGTGCGGACGTAGTCTTCTCCCAACGCGCTCAACATGCCGGAGCGGGTGACGCGGGTGACGTAGGCGATCATGATGACGCCGAGATTGATGGCCGGCAACGCAAGCGCCCGCAAACGCTCCAGTGCATCACCCGAGCGCGGCGCGGAAATGACCGGAAACCAGCGCACCTGGATGGCGAACAACACCAGCAGCAGAACGCCGGAGACAAATGCCGGGAATGACAATCCGATCAGCGAGACGATGCGCGCCAGCCAGTCCGCGATGCCGTTGCGTTTGACCGCCGCCATGACGCCGAGCGGCACCCCGCCCAACAGCCCGATGACCAGGCTGGCAAGCGTCAGCTCGATCGTATAGGGCAGCACCGACAGCATATCGCCCATCACCGGCCGGTTCGTGGTGAGCGAGCGTCCGAGGTCGCCGTGCGCGATGCTGGTGAGATAGTCGGCGTATTGGACGAGCACCGGCTTATTCAGGCCGAGGCGTTCGCGCAACGCGTCGAGCGCGGCTGGGCTCGCCTGATCGCCAAGCACCACCAAGGCCGGATCACCGGGCACGATGCGCACGAGAAAGAACACCAGCGTCAGCACACCAAACAGCGTCGGTATGGCGAGCAACAGACGCTTGGCGATGAACAGGAGCATGAGTGGATCACGGTCTGCCGAGTGCGTCGATACGCGTTGGACGTTGCCGAAAACCCTGTGCCAGAAACGCACACGTGTTCGAGCATCCGAACGCGGGATCAGACCCGTGGGGCTGACCCCGCTTCACAACTGGCTTCCCGTTACTTCTTGTCTGTCAACTCGGTGATGACGGGCCCGAGCTGGAGGGCGCCTTCGAACTTGTAGCCATAGTCGACGGCCGGGCTGCGCGCCCAGACTTGCAGCGCCTCAAACAGCGGCACGGCGCACACTGCGTCCGCAATCTTCTTCTGCGCGGTCGCCCACAATTCCTTCTGCTTCACGGGATCGATCGAGACACGTGCCTCCTCGATCTCCTTGTCCGCCACATCGCAGTGCGAGAAATTTGCGACCGCAGTCGGCTTGCCGACGATCGACGCGGAGTGGAAGAACTGTGTCAGGTACACGTCGGCGACCGGGAACCGAGCCGCCGCATAATAGACGATCTGCGACAGATCCTTGCGGATATTGGCGTGGTAGGTCTGGTGATCGACCACATCGAGTTGCAGATCGATGCCGGCCTCCTTGAGTTGCGCCTGCACGACCTGCATCGACGCCAGGAGCGTCGGCAACTGCGTGTGGATCTGCTTGAGTTGCAGACCATTGGGGAACCCGGCCTCGGCCAGTAGCGCCTTCGCCTTGGCAAGATCGCGCTTTTCCATTGGCATTGCCTTGATCTGCCCAAGATAGCCGATCGGCACCACGGACTGCGCGGCTGTCGCGACCGACTTGCCCTTATGGTCGGCCAGGCCTTCCGGGTCGACGGCATAGGCGATGGCCTTGCGCACGCGGATGTCATCGAGCGGCTTCGACGTCATATTGAGACTGATCATCGCCAGCTCGCCCGGCGGCACCGCATCGACGACGACACCCGGCTTCTTCATCATGCGGGCGACCCACAGCTGATCCTGGCGACCGTAGATCACATCGAGCTCGCCGGCTTCGAAGGCCAAGTCGCGCGAGCTGTCGGACGGCACGAACCGGTAGACGATGCGGTCGATCTTCGGCTTGCCGCGGAAGTAGGCGGTGTTGGCGACGAGGGTGACGCTCTCGTTGGGCTTATAGCCCTCGAACGCGAACGGACCCGTGCCGATCGGATTGATGCGGAAATTATCGCCGCGTTCTTCCGCCGCCTTTTTTGAGACGATGTTGCCGCCATGGTAGTTGGCGACAATCCCGAGCAAGGACGGGATCGGCGACTTGAGCTTGATCACGACGGTGAGCGGATCAGGCGCGGAGATGCTTTCAACGGACGCATAGTCGCCCGCGAACGATGATGACTTGGAATTGGCCGCGCGCTGCAGGGAGTAGACGACGTCCTCGGAGGTCAACTCGCCATAGGTGCCGTGGAACTTGACGCCTTTGCGCAA
>JANYHP010000046.1 GCA_025359005.1 Hyphomicrobiaceae bacterium
GCACCCTCGGCGACGCCGGCCTCGGCCTCAAGCTGCACGCCGAAGCCCGCGAGGGCCGTCACGATCTCCGCAACCGCTGGCGCCTCAACGAGCGCGACGCCCGCCTGCTCATCGCCCGCTACCTCCGCCCTATCCCGCGGCTCGACCTCGGCTGCATCGTTCGCGAGTTCGCCTCTGCCGCCATGGATCTCTCCGACGGCCTAATCAAAGACCTGGGTCGCATGTGTCGCGCGTCCGGCGTCGGCGCACGGATCGAGGCCGCCGCCCTTCCCGTCTCAGCATCCTTGGCCCGCATGCGGGCTGAAGACATGCCCGCGTTCGCCGCGCACGTCTCCGTCGGCGACGACTACGAGATCCTGGCCACCGTGCCCGTGGCCGAAATCGAAGCCATGCGCGCCGAGCGCCAGCCGGATGACAACGGCTTCCGGCGCATCGGCACAGTGGTTGCCGAGCCGGGCGTTATCGTCACCGCCGGCGACGACACCATCGTTCCCTTTGACCATACCGGTTGGGATCACTTCTGAAGCCCGGCGCCGGGGACGGAAATCCCCAACTATTTTGCTCGCATCAATCTGATAAAAAACAGCTTTTCATTTTACCGCCCGTCGCGGCATGGCAGGCCTTGCGGTCCGCGCACGACTCACCGAGACGTCTGGTTACTATTTCGACCCGAGCGGGCCATACGGGGTGTTGCACAATGAAGCGTGAAGAGCCGGGCACTGTCCTCAGCGCCATTTTTGTCGACTACGACAACATCTACATGTCGCTGAAGCGCAAGAGCGACGAAGCCGCCAAACGCTTCGCCAAGCTCGCCCAAGATTGGCTGAAGGGCATCGAAACCGGCAGCCTCATCACCGCCACCAACGGCGTGCTCGGCACCGCCAAGCGCCGCATCGTGATGAACCGCTGCTACGGCAACCCCGTTCCGCGCCGCAACAGCCACGACAACGCCACCGACATGAGCTCGTTCCCGTTTATCCGGCATCATTTCCTGCGCGCCGGCTGCGAAGTGGTCGATTGCCCGCCGCTGACTGCCCAATTGAAGAATTCGTCCGATATCCGCATGGTCATGGATATCCGCGATTACCTCACCCATGACACCTACTTCGACGAATTCGTCATCCTCTCGGGCGATGCCGATTTCACCCCCGTGCTCCAGCGCCTCCGCCAGCACGCGCGCCGCACAGTAATCTACTGCAACGAATATACCGCACAGCCTTACACCGCTATTTGCGATGGCGAAGTGCGCGAAGCCGATCTGATCGCGCTGCTGATGGCCGAGGACCAGCAGGCAGCGGGTGAGGCTGCCCCCGCGCGTGCAGCGGTCATTGCCCAGTCGATCCCCCAACTGCGTCAGGAGATCATCGCTGAGGTCATCAACAGCGTGCGCACGGCTCATTCGCCCGTTCCGCTCGAAGCCCTCGCTGACCGCGCCTTGCGGGTGCTCGGTCACGAGAAGACGGTCAACACCAGCTGGGCCGGTGCTGGCAGCTTCCGTGAACTGCTGCGCCAAAGCCTGCCTGGCGAAATTCTGTTGACTGATCAGCCGCCCTACTTTGCCTACGACCCCAAGCGCCACGCACCCACGGCCGCGCGCCTGTCGGCCATCGAGCCGCAGCCCGCCCAGGCCCTGCAGCCGGCAACGCCCCCACCAATGCCGGAAGCACGCATGCTTCCCCCGGCACAGGCTCGCGACTCGATCTTCGCCGACGTGGCACCCGCGCCTCGCATGCCCGTCGGGCAGGTTGAAGCGCCGGTCCATCGTCAGTCGGTTGAAGCCTACGTACCGCCACAGTCTGCAGCGCCGGCCCGCGTCCAACCGCAGACAGCTCAGCTGGCAACCGCACCAGCCCCGCTTGCCCGTCAGCCAGAAACGCGTCAATCGGATGCCGCGCCCGCAATGGCCAGGCCTTCTGATGCCAGGCCTTCTGACGCAATGTCGCAGATGCAGCAGTCCATTGCCCGCATCTACGAGGCCTGCCAGGCGCCCCCGTTGGCGCCCGCGGAATACCGCGCCGTGTTTGAAATCCTCGCCGAGGAAATCAACGAAAACAGCCTCGCTGGTGCACAGACGGTCAGCAACGTCGTGGCCCGCGCCCAGGCCCGCGGCTTCGATCTCAAACGTGATGACGCCCGTTTCATCCTCGAAGTTGTCAGCGAATCCGACCCCTGGTTCGATCAGGGCGCATCCGCCGTACTGTTCGGCGGTCGTTTCTGCAACTTCGTCATCGCCCGCTGCCGCGGCCAAGGCCTATCGTTGAGCGCTGAGGAACTGGACCTGATCTCCAACTGGTTTGCCGGCTCACCAGCCCCCGCAGGCAAGGCCCGCGCCGAGCCGGACCAGCGCGGCCTCTCCCGCTGGATGCCAGCCGCTGCCGGTACGCCCGAACCTGTCGGCGCGGGCGACGAAGACTTCCCCCGAGTCGTCCGCACCCGCCGCGCGTAAGCGCATGCACCCACGCAACTGCACGACGCCCCGGACCGTTGGCCCGGGGTGTTCTGCGTCAGGGCTGAGGCCATTCGCAGGGCGCGCCGCGCAACTCCTCGGCCATCTGGCACACGGAGTTTGAGACGTACGCGCCATCAGCCAGCGAGGGTGTTGATTGATACAGGCCGCCGAGCCTTTGCTTTGGCCACCCCCGATGTGGTGTCATGACCGCCCCGCCACCGCCGCACCCACACACACCAGCACGGCCGCCAGCGCCAGCAGCGGCGACAGTGTGCCGAGCCCGAGGGCGGCCAGCACCAAGGTCGACAACAGCGGCGTCGCGTAGGAAGCGAGCCCGAGCCGCAACATGTCGCCGTGCTTCATCCCCTCGTCCCACAGATAGAACGCCAACCCCAGCGGCCCGAGCCCGAGTGCCGCAATCGCCCACCACGCCAACGCGCCCGCAGGCCACACCCACGTCTCCAACAGCAGGTGCAGAGCCGCCGCCCCCATCGCCGTTCCTGCGCAGAAACCCGTAACGGCGACGCTCGGCACCGCCCGGAACAGCCGCGACGCCACCGAATAGCTCGACCAGATGAACGCCGCTCCGAGCGCCAGCGCGTAGCCTGCCAGCGCATCGGCCGAGAAATCCGGCCGCGCCCGCCCCGCCACCAGCACCAGCACTGTCCCAGCAAACCCGATCAGCGCGCCGATCACATGCCGCGCCGTCAAAGCCTTGCCGCCGAGGCGCGCCGGCAGCAGTCCCGCAAACACCACGATCAGCAGCGGCCACAGGTAGGCAATCAGCGACGCCTCCAGGGCCGGCGCCCGCGCCAGCGCCATGAAGTAGACGGCGTGATAGGCGAGCAACCCATAGAGCCCGAGCGCCCACGCTGACATCGGCACATCACGCAGCGCGCGCAGCGATTGCCCGCTCACGCGCGCGTAACCAAGGCCCACCAGCGTGCCCGCGCTGAACGCCATCGCCGTCAATTGGAACGGCGGAATTTTTCCCGTCCCCACTGTCAGCGCCGCCAGCCCCGCCCACAACGCGATGGCACCGACACCCGCCAGCGTCGCCTGCATGCTCGTGCGCCCCACCGTGTCACCCCGTCTCCAACCCATCCGGCGAGCCTACACGGTGCCAGCGCGCCTCACCACTTGCACCCGCAGTCCGCCTGGTCCTTCATCTCATCGCCGAAGCACCGAACACTGTTGTGGAGCCGCCATGATCCTGGAAGAGCGCACCTACACCATCCGCACCGGCCTCGTGGCGGAGTATCTCGCGCTCTACGAACGCGAAGGCTACGACGTCCATCGCAAGGCCTTGGGCGACCCCGTCGGCTGGTTCACCACCGAGACCGGCACGCTCAATCAGGTCGTGCACATGTGGCGCTACGCCAGTCACGCCGAGCGCGAGGTCAAGCGCGCCGCGCTTTACGCCGATCCCAATTGGCTCGCCTTCATACCCAAGACGCGCCCCTACATCGAGCGGATGGAAAATCGCATCCTGCTCGCCACGTCATTTTCACCCATGCGATAGGGCCGCGTCGGGCCTCACCCGTCCGCCTTCGCCTTCGCCACTTCGGCGAACTGCCGGAAGGCCTGCAGCGCGTGGCTGGCGTACATGACGGACGGCCCAGCCCCCATGTAGATCGTCATCGCCAGCGTCTCGGAAATCTCGGCATCCGTCGCGCCGTGCTCCACCGCCGCCTTGGCGTGAAACGCGATGCAATCGTCGCAGCGCGTGGCGACTCCGATGGCCAGCGCAATGAGTTCTTTGGTCTTGGTGTCGAGCGCCTTGGGCGCCAGCGCCTTGGGCGCCAGCGCCGTTTGTGCCAGCGCGCCGAAGGCCTTCATCGCCTCCGGGCTGCCCGCACGCAGGTCGCGCAGCATCAGGCTCAACTGCTTCGCCAGGTCCGGCCAGTTCTCGGTCGTCATGGTGCGTGTCTCCGTGTGCGTGCGTGCGCGCGCGTGTCTCTGCGTGCACACCCCCGCCCCCGGTATCATCCGCAAATGTCCGGGCACTTGTCACACGTCAAAGCAAGGCCGCGCCAGTGCACACCCCGCAAACCAAGGCGCAGTGAGCGTGCTGCAACCCGGCACCAAAAGCGACGCGATTGAGCCAGAGCAGTCATCGTCGGTCGGAATTCGGTTGATCGACAGCGGACCTGGTGGCCTGCTTGAAGATGACACTCCTGAGCCAGTTCATGGCGGGGTCGGCACTGGTCCGCTGATGCCAGACGAGAGAATAGGGCGTGTGCGGGACATCGAGCGGAATTTCAAATTCTATCAGCCGACGACTTTTCATTGCATGCGCCAGGCGCGCGGGCAGCGACATTATCAAATCGCTGACCTGCAAAGCCGCAATGTTCGCAGTAAAGCTCGGCGTCACTAGCCCCACCTCACGATGCAGCTTGCGCGCAGCGAGCGCCTTGTCGATTGCGCTCAGCCGCGAATTCGGAAATGTGACGACGACGTGCGGAAATGCTAGGTAGTCTTTCAGCGTGAGCCGTCGACGCCGCGCCTTGTTCGCGAGCGCATGGTTTTCGCTGATCAAGCCGACAAGACGATCCTGGAATAGTTCCGCAGTCTCCAATGGTTTGCCGGGTGGGGTTGATCCCCAAAAGAATAGGTCGGTGGCTCCGTCTTCCAGGGATTCGAATGTATCTGCCCCGAATTGCAAGACCTCGAGCAGGACGCCTGGTGCCGTACGTCTAAGTTCGGCGACGACAGCCGGCACGATCGTGATCATGGAATAGTCGCTCGCGGCAACACGAAAGCGACGTGCTGTCGTGGTCGGATCGAAGGCAGCTTGCGACAGCAGCACCCCCGCCGCGTGCAGAATATCTGCAACTGGTCTTGTGCACTCTCGGGCCCGCGGTGTGAGCACCAAGCCCATGCGTCCGCGCACGAAGAGCGGATCATTCAACATGGCCCGCAGTCGCTTCAAGGCGTGGCTGACTGCCGGCTGGCTGAGGGACAGCTCTTCTGCCGCGCCTGTCACCGAGCGTGTGCGTGCGACCGCGTCGAACACGACGAGCAGGTTCAGATCGCAGCGACTCAAATTCGTCTGGCTCATACCGAATATTCTAACAATTCATTTTCTGTATGTCACTTTCCATGTGATGCAAGTGCGTGGGTGCCTCAAGCCAGCGCCTCGGCGCGACCCAAGATGACAATCGCTAGCATCGCACAGTCCGTGTTCTGACCGACGGAGACCAACTTGCGCCCGCGAAAAGAAGCCGACAACATGAATCGCCGCGACGTTCTGAGCATTGCGGCCGCGACCGTTACTGGACTTGCGGTTGCTGTCGAGGAAGCACGGTCCCAACAGCCGTCTGGCACCAATGTGACTGCACCCACGAAAGGAAGCGCCGTGAAAAAATCAGTATTTGTGACTGGTTTGCACCCGTCGGTCGTAGAGTTCAGCAAGTTTCCTGGGCTCACTCAGGAAAAAATGATGGCTGCCCTCGATGCAGATAAAAAGAGCCTCGAACTAGCCGGCTACGATGCGGAATTCTATTTCATCGACTTCAAGACACCACCTGAAGAGACGATCCGGAAGTTGCTGACCGGGAAACGTTTCGACGCGATCCTGATTGGCGCAGGCGTTCGTACCGACCCGGACAGGTTTGCCCTCTTTGAAAAGCTTATTAACGTTGTGCATGAGTACGCATCAACTGCGAAGATTTGCTTCAACACAAACCCCATGGACACGGCGGAAGCCGTTCGCCGGTGGGCTTGAACATTCCATCAAGACAGCGGGGGAACACGGGGGAGAAAACCAATGGCAAGAGCCACCTTGATCGGCGCTGGCGTCATGATGCTAGTGATCGGCGCGCTGAACCTCGTCGCGCCACAGATGATGATGGATGTGCCGAAAATCCAGCTCACATCAACCAATCATCTCCATGTCATTCGGGCCGCGTACGGCGGTGCCTACCTTGGCATGGCGGCGTTATTCCTACTCGGACTTGTTCGTCCTGAGTACCGTCAGACTTCGTTGCTGTCAGTAGCGCTCCTGTTTTACGGTTTCGCCTTTGGTCGCGTGTACAGCATTTTGGCGGATGGTCTGCCTGTAGCGCTCTATTTGGCTGTTCTTGCGTTCGAGGTCCTGTTCGCGACGCTGGCGGTGCTGACCATGCGACGTGAACCTGGAGTGATCTAACGACGAACGCGACGTCTGCTTGTCGAAGTATCTTTGACGACAGCACTTGGCCCCACTCCCACGATGCGTTTCGAGCCGTAGGGTGCAATAGGCCCTTCGGCCGTATTGCACCGTTCCGCGCGTAAATGGTGCAAT
>JANYHP010000073.1 GCA_025359005.1 Hyphomicrobiaceae bacterium
GATAAAGCGAACGCTTTTGAGTGCGTCGCGTGCGTCGTGGGCGGAAACGACGCGCATGCGCGCCATCAGCATATCAACGCGTGCGGCGTCGAATTGGCCGAGCTCGGCAAGCATCGTCAACGTGCCGCGGACCTCGCCGAGCGCCGCCTCCCGCAGCGTCGCGAACGCGGTATCGTCGCGCGCCTTCGCATCGACCAGCACGACGTCGTGGCCGGCATAGGCGAACGCGTGCGCGATGCCACGGCCCATGCGACCGGCCCCCACGCAGGCGATTGTCGGGCGCGTCGGCTGGTTCATGGCTCAAAGTCCATCATGCAAAAGCCGCGTCAGCGCGCTGGGCGAGAGCTGGTATAATCCGAGTGTTTCCAGCGTTCGGCCGGTGCTGCGGAAATCCTGCTGCGCGGCAAGACTGCCGAGTTGCAACAATCCGTCCGCAGTGGGCGCAGCAACGCCCGCGTAGCGCGCCACCGAGGCCAGCAACGCCAGCCCCAGGCCGATGTCTTCCGTCATGTAGCGATGGGTCGTGAGATCGAGCTTCTCGTGCCAGTCGCCGCTGTCGACGAGCTTGTCGTGGGCGAGGTTGCCGTACATCCAGGTAGCCGTCGTGTAGTGATCGGCGAGCGGGAAGTGTGGGCCAGCGTAGCCGAGTGCCGTGCGCACGGCGATCCGTTCGGCATCCAACGCATCGTGCACGCGGCGGATGGCGGGCTGCGTGCCTTCCTTGTGGATGTCCCAGCGGGGAAAATGCTCGATCGGCCCGGCATTCATCAGGATCAGCGGCGGATGGATGATGGGGCCTGCGTTCATCAGCGCCGCCGACAACGCATCGTCCACCGCCTCGAGGCAGGTTGGAAAGGCGCGCCGAATGACAGCCAGCGCGGTCTCTGTGTGGCGGGCGGGAAAGACGCCGGTGGGCAGCCGCGTCGCGCGCGTGGTGATGGCGATTTCGGCGGCACCATGCTTGCGCGTGAGCCATGGCAGCGTGCCAGCTTCGGCGACGGCGAAGTCGGCGTGGGAACCCGCGGCCCGCATCGCCTTGGCCATCACGTACGACCCGAACGTGCCCGGCGGGATGAACAGCACCTGCCCATCCGTCACGTGCGGCGCCAACGCTGTTGCAAGATCGACCTGCGCCGACGCCGGTAAGGGCGACAGCAGCAGGTCCGCGTCGCGCACGGCTTCGGCAAGATCGGTGGTCACCAGCGCTGGCGCCACGTCGCGCCGGCCGGCGTGATCGATCAGCGTGATGACGCCGGTGTTGAGCACCGGGGCAAACGCAATCGCATCGCGGCGCCAGAAGCGCACCTCGTGGCCGGCTTCTGTCATGTCGGCGGCGGCGGCGTAGCACCCATGCCCGCCGCCAAGGACCGCGATTTTCAAGCGCTCTGCCATGGCGGGATCACAGGCCTTTGGGGTGGGTGAGGTACTCTTCGATGATGTGCGGCGGCGGCTTGGCGAAATCGGAAACGCGACTGGCGCCAAGTCCGGTGAGGTGACGCAACTTGGCGGCCATTTCAGCCGCTTTCACGACGATGGGAATGCCGTTGATGACGGGCGCGCCGTCGACGGCATGGCCCAGGATGTCGGAAAAAAGCAGCATAGGCAGCCCTCCGCCGGGAATGAGCACGTCGACGCCGCCGTGCACCAGCGGGCGCGCCTGCTCTTCAAAATCCGCCTCGATCTTTTTTGCCAGCACCGGATCGGCATAAGCATCCAGCATGCCTTGCGGATCGAAGTTGACGGCGTGCACGCCCGTGACGCGCTCAGTGAGCCCGTACTTGCGCAGCTGATGGTGGAACCACGAGATGAAGCGCGGGTTGATGGTGACGATGCCGATGCGCTGGCCCAGCGTGCAGGCGTGCAGCATCGTCGCCTCGCCGAGCGCGACGACGGGAATGTCGACGACGGCGCGAGCTTCGTAGAGACCGGCGTCCTGGAAATGGCCGACGATGAAGGCGTCATAGCCCTCGCGCTCAGCGCGGACGGCGTTGCAGATCACCTCGCGCGCACAGCGGAACTCGACCAGCGCGTGCGCGTAGTTGTCGTGCGGCGTGATCCCGTGGATGTCGACGGTGGTGCCGGGATCGACGATCTTGGCGATATGCGCGCGCAGGCGGTCCCAATAGAGCTTGCCGTGTGCTTCATCGATGTAGCTTTGATACCAGATGCGCATGGGCGGCGGGCTCAGGGTTGGGACGGAGTGGAGTTCGGCGTGGCGGCGAGCGCCTCGAACCGGCAGCACGGTGCGCCGGTAGCGGCGCAGACAACTTCGGTCACGTGTGTCGGTGCCTTCATGACAGTCTCGGAAACCGCTTGCAGCAAGCCTTTTATGGCATGGCAGACAGGCGTATCGGAGGCGCCGAAACCCGCTGCAAACGGGGAATTCTCCACGGCGAGGCGAAGCCCTGTGTCGTCGCGTGCAAACGTCCAGACGCCCCAGCCGAGTTGCGCCGCCGTGTCAGCCACAACCCGCATCAGCCCGTCTCTGTCGCCGTCCATAGCGTGATACGCCGCAACGCTGGCACCACCATGCCGCAGCACCGAACGCGCCAAAGCGTCGAGTGCGGCGCTTCGAGCGCCAACGGGAAGCTCGGCAAACAACCCCATCAGTGCGTCCGCCCGCATCAGCACGTAGCGCCGGTCCTGGTCGAGCCACGCGCCGCGCCCAGCGTCGAGCCGCAAGCGATCGCCCAGGGTGGGTGGCGTGGCCGACATGCAATCGATAGCCCGCAGATGAGTTGAGGTTTGGAGAGCGTGGCGCATGGTCCGCGCCGGAGCAAGGTGCGGGCGGCACCGTCACCCCTTCGTACCCTTGGCGATGGGTTCGGAGTATTTGAGTTCGAGATCCCAGGGAAAATAGATCCACGTATCTTGGCTCACTTCAGTGACGAACGTGTCGATCAACGGCACGCCCATGGGCTTGGCATACACCGTCGCGAAATGCGCATTCGGCAGCAGGTCGCGCACCACCTTCGCAGTCTTGCCCGTGTCCGTCAGGTCGTCGATGACGAGGATGCCTTTGCCCCGACCATCGCCGATCGCCTGGATGGAGGGCGCGACGCCCTTCAGGGTCTGCAACTCGCCCTGGGACTTGTAGTCGTGATAGCTGGCGATGCAGATCGTCTCGATCAGCCGCAACCCCAGTTCGCGCGCAACGATGGCGGCCGGCACCAACCCGCCGCGCGTGATACAGACGATCGCCTCGAACTTGCCCTTGTCAGCAAGCCGCCACGCCATCGCGCGGCAATCGCGGTGGAACTGGTCCCAGGAGACCGGGAAGGCTTTCGGGGTAGCAGGTTGGGACATGGCAGCAGCTCACAGGCGTTGTCGGGTCGGGCTTGGCGAATTCTTGGCGGCTACGTAGGCTTGAAAATTGCCCCTTTGTCAGTTATACTTTATGTATAACATTGCGATGTGGATCGCCGGGACACAAGCAGGAGCCAGCCATGCGCCTCGAAATCAAGCAGATCGGCAATTCGACGGGGCTTATCCTGCCGAAAGAGTTGCTGGCGCGGCTCAGGCTGCAGCGCGGGGACAGCGTGCTGGTGACGGAGGGACCGGACGGATTCAGCGTGTCCCGCCACGACGAAGCGTTCGAAAAGGGCTTGGAGATAGCGCGCAAAGGCATGAAACAGTACCGCAAGACACTCACCGAACTTGCCAAATGAGCGAGCCTGTCTGGTTGCCCGAAGCGCTCTTGCTGGCAATCCACGGTGAGCAACTTGCCATCTTCGGCGGCGCCGACGGTGTCCGCGATCTGGGGCTTTTGCAATCGGCCTTGGACCGACCGCGCAACAAGTGGGGCTACGGCGAGGCCGATTTTATGGTGCTGGCAGCGGCCTATGGCTTCGGCCTCGCGCGAAACCATCCATTCGTGGATGGGAACAAGCGCGTGGCCTTTCTGTCGATGTTCACGTTTCTCGGATTGAATGACTTAAGCCTCACGGCCAGCGAGCCCGATGCGACGGTGATCATGCAGGCCTTGGCGTCCGGCGACTTGACAGAGACGGAATTGGTCGTCTGGCTGCGCCAGAACGTCGTCGCCCCATAGCGGCCGGCCACGGGGGGCTTGTGCAGCTCTACCCGTGGGCTGGCGTGGAGTTGCGAGCGGAGGCGACACGCCTTTGGTGCGGCGTGGCTCTGCCCCTGCAGCCTCGATCCTGGACATGCTGGCCGGGTTCGGCTTAACCTATGCGTTAAGGCCACTTCGGCTTCGAGGTCTTTCGATGACCAACGTCGTCATGCTGCATCCCCCACGGGTCGCCAAGCGCATCGCCGCGCGCGACCTCATCAGCGACGGCCAATTGGCCGAGATCCGCGAACGCTCGCCGTGGCGCGGCCTGCTGATGGTGGCGCACGCCTGGGGCACGATCATCGCCGCGCTGGCGCTGGTGGCGATCTGGCCCAATCCGCTGACGGCGTTGGCCGCTGTGGTGATCATCGGTTCGCGCCAACTGGGGCTCGCGATCCTGATGCACGACGGCGCGCACGGCTGCCTGCATCCTGACGAGCCTATCAATCTGCGTGTCAGCCAGTGGCTGTGCGCCTATCCGATACTGGCCGATACGCGTTCCTATCGCCGCTATCACCTGAAGCATCATGCCCATACGCAGACCGATCTCGATCCCGACCTGATCCTGTCGCGGCCGTTCCCGATCACGCCCGCGAGCTATCGCCGCAAATTCTGGCGCGATCTGTCGGGCCAGACGGGTTACGCGCAGCGCAAGGCACAGATCTTGAATGCGCTGGGGCCGGCCGGCCGGCTATGGGCTGAACGGCTCACGTCACTATGGGCCGCGCTCGGACCGCAGCTTGTGACCAATGCCGTGTTGTGCGGGCTGATGACGGTGGCGGTCGGCTGGTGGGCTTATCCGCTCCTGTGGATCGTCCCCAACCTGACATGGAACATGGTGGTCACACGAGTGCGCAATATCGCCGAGCACGCTGTTGTGCCCGACAGCACCGATCCGCTTCGCAACACGCGCACCACCCTGGCCAACCGCTTCGAGCGCCTGATTTTGGCGCCTTACTACGTCAACTATCACCTCGAGCATCATCTGTTCTTCTACGCGCCGGCTTATCACCTTCCGAAAGTACACGGTTGGCTGATGGCGGGTCCGCACCGCGACCGCATGGAAGTGCAGCGCGGTTATTGGGGTGTGCTCGCCAAGGCGACGGCGCGGCCCGCCGACCAGGACAAGCCCGGCGAGATCGTCAACGCCGCCCGCCGGGCGCAAGCGGGCACCGATGCCAACGCCGACCGCGCCAAGGCCGGGTTTTGAATACGGCGTAGGGCCAGCGCCTCGGCTCCGGCCCCGCCCGTCATGACGGCTTGGGGAACTGCGGCTTTTCGTTGAGCTGCTCGGGAGGCTTCAATGCCGGTGCGCCCTTGTCGGTGCGCAACGTTTCAAGAAAACTCAACACGTCGCCGATTTCCTGCCGTGTCAGGCTCAGGTCCGGCATGGGCGCGTGCGGCTTGATGAGGACGAGCACGATGGCATCGCCTGTCTGGCCCGGCTTGTTGGCGATCCAGTGCAGCGGCGGCACGCTGGCGGGCACGCTGGAAACCGGCGAGCCCGGCGTCAGGTGGCACGAACTGCACAGCCGCTGCGCCAAGTCGCGGCCGCGCTCGGCCGACGTGGGGCCGGCCTGCTGGGCGCGAGCCTGCGGGCAGGCCGCCACGACGGCCGCAAAGCCTACCAGCAGCGCCACAACTGATCGTGTGATCCTGGCTCGCATCGGCCGCGCCATGAGGTCTCTCCTGAGGTCTCTCCAAGGGTCGACTGTCCGCCGCGTGGTGGTACGACTTTGCGCGGACGCGGCGCCCACCGCCTTGTGCTCGATCAAACGGTACATCGGACGCGCGATCGGAGCTTCACCTGCGGCCCTTCGCGCCGAATTTGCGGCAGCCCGGCCGTACGCCGGCTTCAAC
>JANYHP010000149.1 GCA_025359005.1 Hyphomicrobiaceae bacterium
GCACCCGCTCGCCACCCCGCCACGACGGGCACCAGTCGTGCACCAGCGCCGTCGTCTGCGGCAGCGCGGCCGTCTCCGAGTGCGCCGCATCCTGACCCCTGCCCGGCTGCATGCGCTGGCCCCGTGGCTCGAGAGTCACCACCGAGCCGGACCGTGCCGCGCCGCCGTTCGGTCGTACTTGCACAGGACCCCGAAAATCTGCCACGTGAAAAATTGCCTCGAGTGAGAGGCGTGCCTCGAAACATATCGTCGTGGCGCGCGGCTTATGCTCAAGTGCGGAATTTCCTTGGAGCAGGCCTGTCCCGCAAGCCGCCTATAAGACCGCGCCTGCGGCCCACGGCTTCGTCCGAAAGCGACCAGCCTGCACACCGCCTACGCCTAGGGGCTACGTCTTTGGACTTATTGCGACCTCCTGGCGGCTACATCTCGGGCGCGGGAGGCAGCTCCGCAGGCACTTGCGCCGCGCCGTACTCCGCCTTTTTCGGTGGCTGCCGGTCCCTGCCCTCTCAGGTAGTGTTGAGCGATAAAACGCCACAGGACCGTCTTGCACAAAGGCGCCTGGGTTAGGATCTTGCGAGGCCGTCTGCACGCGCATGAAAATCGTCGTCGCCATACCCACTGTTGATCGTCGCGACGTCCTCGCCCGGACGGTGGCTGAGTTGGCGCGCCAGACGCGGCTGCCAGATGCTGTGCTTGTCTCCACCACCGATCGCCAATTCGTTCCCGAATCTTGGACCAGAGACTCCCGGCCCGGCGGCTCGTCGACCGCCGACATCGTTGTAACCCGTCTCCCTGAGTTTCCGTTTCCGCTGATCTGCCTGTTTGGCAAGCGTGGCCTCGCCGCGCAACGCAATCGTGTCCTTGACGTTTGCCTCGGCGCCGCTGCCGTTGACACACCTGATGCGGCACTCGGCGCCGCCGACGTCGTCACCTTCTTCGACGACGACTTCCTTCCCGCAGCCGACTATCTGTCCGAGGTCGAAAGCGCGTTCCTCGTCAATCCGCAGTGGTCCGTGCTCACCGGCCGCGTGCCCTACGACGGTGCAAACAACGAAGGCTACACCTTCGATGAGGGCCTGGCCCTCTTGGCCACCTGCAGCAGCCGCGAAAAGGGCGCGCCGCGCGGCGTCGTCAATGTTGGTGCGTACGGCTGCAACATGGCGATCCGTGCCGGAGCCATCGGCCGCCTGCGTTTTGACGAGCGGTTGCCGCTGTATGGCTGGCAGGAGGATATCGATTTCACCAGCCAGCTCCGCGCCCAGGGTGAAGTCATTCGCCTCTCGTCGCTGGTCGGCGTCCATCTTGGCACCAAGGCGGGCCGCGTCGCCGGTGTCCGCTTCGGTTACTCGCAGATCGCCAATCCATTCTACCTCATGCGCAAGGGCACCATGCCGGCCCGTTTCGGCCTCGAGCTGATGGTGCGCAACTTTGCCGCGAATGTCGCCAGAAGCATCCGTCCCGAAACCTATGTGGACCGTCGCGGTCGCTTGCGAGGCAATCTCGTCGCGCTCGGTCACGCGCTCACCGGCCGCCTCGAGCCCGAAAATATCCTAAAACTTTAGTCCTTTTTCAGAAGTGGAGTGATGCACATGGCAACTAGTACTGCACCGAGGCCGGCTTTGGCCGCACGCGTTCGGATCGCCCCCGTCCCCGGGTCCTTCCGTCGTCCCGCGCCAAAGCAGCCGCGCATTCCGGTCGTTGGCCGTTTTGCGCTCATGCTCACGGCCGTGATCCTGCTGTTCCTTTCCGGCCGGGTCGAAACCAACGCCACCCAGTTCAACACCGACTATAAGCTCGGCGCCATGGACCAGGTTCGGCTCAAGGTTTTTGAATGGCGCGCCGCCAAGGACGAAGTGTTCGAATGGGCCGCCCTCAACGCTGAGTACGCGATCGGGCCGTCTGGCCGCATCTCGCTGCCGCTCATCGGCGAAGTTGCCGCTGCTGGCCTCTCCGTCAATGATCTTGCCAAGTCCATCGGCCAGCGCCTCCAGACCCGTATGGGCCTGACCGACTCGCCCGATATCGCTGTCGAGGTCTCAAAATTCCGTCCCTTCTACCTCGTCGGTTCCGTCGAAAAGCCGGGTGAATATGCCTATCGTCCCGGCATGACGGTTCTGCAGGCCATCGCCGTTGCTGGCGGCGTCACCCGCACCAGCGACACCGGCGGCCGTGTCGAGCGCGAAATGATCCAGGCCCGTGGCGACATCGTCATGTTCTCGCACGAGTTCAACTCGCTGCTCGCCCGTCGCGCCCGTCTCGATGCCGAAGTCAAGGGCCTCGACCAGCCGCTGTTCCCCGCCGGCCTCTCCCAGAAGGCCTCGGCCCAGGAGCAGGTCAACACGCTCATCCGACAGGAAGACAACATCTTCCGCGCCCGCCGTGAATTGTTCGACAACCAGGTCGCCACGCTTGAGCAGTTGACGCGCTACCTTCAGGCCCAGAGCCGGTCGCTCGAGGACCAGATCAAGAACCACGACCAGCAGACCGCCCTCGTCCAGAAGGAACTGGATGGCGTCGCCTCTTTGGTCAAGAAGGGCTACTCCACGCAAAGCCGCAAGCTCGGCCTTGAACGGAATACCGCTCAGCTCCAGGGCGATCGTCTTCGCCTCCAGGACGGCCTGCTTCGCGTCAACGGCGAGTTGAGCCGCACCAACATCGCCTTGCTCGACCTGCACTCTAAGCGTGTGACGGAAGCCACCGCCGACCTGCGCGACGTCCAGGGCAAGTTGGAAGCCATCGCCGCCCGGTCCGACACGGCCGAACGGTTGCTCTACGAATCCGAAGCGATCGCGCCGATGCTGATCGCCGAGCGGGCCCGCGCCGGCAAGCGCGAGCCGATCTACCGCATCGTCCGCTCGACAGGTGGTGAGTTCGCCGCCAACGAGCAGACCCAGATCGAGCCCGGCGACACCATTAAGGTCGAGATGCAGCGCGCTGAACTCGGCACGAAGTCCATGCTGGTCGGCATCGACAGCGACGAACAGGCGCCGCTCCGCCTCAACCCGTCCCTCGACGCCGCCATGCCGGAACAGCCGGTCTCGCGTCCGAGCCGCCGCGACATGGGCCGCACGCAGCTGGTGCCGAGTTCCGCCCAGATCCGCTAAGCCGCAAGAACGCTGCGAGAGAACGCTGCGAGGCCGTCCCAAATCCTGGGGCGGCCTCGTTCGCATTTTTGCTGCCCTGGCGGTCTGCGCGGTATTAATCCCAAAACAAAACCCGCCTACCACCGCGGACAGTCTTTATGTAGGTTGGGTCATGCCCCCCGCGACCCAACAGCCAAACCCGCCGCAAGCAAATCGGCTCTCACTTGAAATTTCGCCTCGGCGACAAAAACCGTCGCGGCTCATTGAATCCCCCACGATTTTGCCCAGGATCTTCCCATGAAAGTTTTGGTCACCGGCAGCCGCGGTTATATCGGCACCGTCATGGTCCCCATGTTGCAGACCGCCGGCCACGCTGTCACCGGCCTCGACTGCGATCTCTATTCCCGCTGCACCTACGCCCCCGGCGGCATCGTCCCCGCTATCCCCACTCTTCTGAAAGACGTGCGCGATGTCACCGCCGCCGATCTGGTCGGCTTCGACGCCGTCATCCAGCTGGCCGCCCTCTCCAACGATCCGTTGAGCGACCTCAACCCCGACGCCACCTACGACATCAATCATCGCGCCAGCGTACGCTTGGCCACGCTCGCCAAGTCCGCCGGCGTCAAGCGCTACCTGTTCGCCTCGTCGTGCAGCAACTATGGCAAGTCCGGCGAGACCATGATCGACGAAACCGGCGAGTTGGCCCCCGTCACCGCCTACGGCCAGTCGAAGGTCTGGACCGAGCGCGACGTCAGCCCCCTCGCCGACGCCACCTTCTGTCCCGTCTTCCTCCGCCCCGCCACTGCCTACGGCCTCTCGCCGCGCCATCGCTTCGATATCGTGCTCAACAATCTCGTCGCCTGGGCCGTCACCAAGCACTTGATCTATCTGAAATCCGACGGTTCGCCCTGGCGTCCCATCGTCCACATCGAGGATATTTCGCGCGCCTTCATCGCAGCCCTTGAAGCCCCGCGCGATGCCGTCTTCAACCAGGCCTTCAACGTCGGCCAGACCGCCCACAACTACCGCATCCGCGACATCGCTGAGATCGTCGCCTCCGTCGTCCCCGGCTGCAAGCTGGAGATTGCCTCCGACGCCAGTCCGGATCAGCGCTCCTACCGCGTGTCATTTGAAAAGATCGCCCGCGCGCTCCCGGCCTTCAAGCCCCAGTGGGATGCCCGCCGCGGCGCCGAGCAGCTCTACAAGGCTTACACCTCGTCCGGCCTCACCCACGAGCAGTTCGAAGGCCCCCATTATCAGCGCATCGCCCACATCAAGATGCTCATGGACCGTGGCCTCCTCGACACCAACATGCGCCCCGGCCTCGCCGCCGCCGAATAATCAGCCACGAAAAAATGCGATGCGGTCCCTTCGCCGTAACCAGGTCGCCGCCCTACCCCCGCTTTGCGTTCCCGGCCGAGCATCGCGAGAGCCGGGATTTTTCCCTGTCGACCTTGAAAGCGATCAGCAAACGCAACGCACCCGAGCGCGACAGGCAGTCGGCCGAGACAGCAGCCCACAGCACCGCCCCGCGCCCTGTTGTCATCATCCGCGGCGGCGTTTTTACGCTATCTCGAGGCCCCATTGCGCCGCTCCTGAAGTCTCGCGGCCCGCCGCATCGGCCACAGCCACCACCCTCATTTCTTCAGCTTCTTCTCCTGCATGATCTCCAGCTGCATCCGCTGGATTTCCGCCAGCCGCTGCCACTGCTTGGAGATCAGGTGATCCAGCTTCTCGTGCAGATGCCGGATTTCCAATTCCGCCTTCAGGTTCACCCGGTAGTCGTTCAGCGCCCGCAGGCGATCCTTTGCCTCCTGCCGCTTCTGGCTCATCATGATGATCGGCGCTTGCACAGCGGCCAGGCACGACAGGATCAAATTCAGCAGAATGAACGGATACACGTCGAACGCCTTGGCCTCCCCGAGCGCCAGATTGACCACGATCCACACCACCAGCACCGCCCCGAACGCGATCAGAAACGCCCAGCTCCCGCCGAACGATGCCAGATGGTCCGAGAGCTTCTCGCCGTGCGTGCGCTCCTCGTTGAAATCGTCTTCCACGTTCTCCGCGATTGTGTCGTGATTGGCGATGCTGGCCGCCACCTGCCGTTCCAGCTCCGTGAATTCACCGTGCTCATGCTCTAGCAATTCTTCCACATACTTCATGCGGTATTTGGCCAGGGTCGCCGTGCTGATCAGCGCCTCTCCCTGCAAGTTCGGATGATCCTTGCGGATATGGTCGGCCAGGCTCGGCCGCACCGCATCCAGCGGCACCAGGTCGCGCTTGCGTGCCGGCAAGCCGGAGATGGCGCAGACATAGCGCAACGGTTCGCTCGAACCGGCAATGGGTGACTGGAACGGGTTTTCATCGGCGATTTCGTCGGTCATGGTGGCGGTCCAGTGGGTCGGTGCGGCGGCTTGCGTGTTGCAAGCCCGTCTGTAGCTTTATGTGGGACACTCCGCAAAGGGCCGTGACACAACGATGACGGTTTCCGATTTTCGCGCTAGTTTTCGCGCGCAATGACTGCGGACCGCGTCACCAGCGCCCCGTACGAGGCGCCGGTCGCACGCGCGCCATTTTTCGGCCGCACAGCGCACCCGGTGCCCTCGTCAGGCGGCTCGCACCAACGACAGTGCTTCTGGGACACGACGCATGCTTTTTCGCCGCAAAAAATCTCAGGGCTTCGACTGGCACACCTACGTCCGCACCACCATCAAGCTCCGGCGCGACCAGCGGCGCGCCAAACTTGAAGAAATCGGCCGCGTCGCAGCCGTTCAGGCCAAGGCCGCCGGCGGTGCCGCCGTGCAGGGCGTCGCCCAGGCGGCGGGCACGGGCTGGCGCGCCTCGACCGCGGCCTGGCGCACCACGATCGCTCGTCCGGCCGTGTCCCTGCCCATCACCCTGTGCGGCCTCGCCGCCCTCGCCTCCGGTGCGCACCGGGCGTGGACGCTCGCTCCCGACCGTGAGGCGCTGATCCCGTTTTTGCTCGGTGCCGTGCTCCTCCTCGCGGTGGCGCCCCTGGCGCTCATCCGCCTGCGGTCGAGCGATCTCGGCTCCGCGAGCATCTCGCTGCCGTCCTTCGGCGGCATTAAGGTGCCCGCGTTTGCCCTGCCGGCAGTGGCCGTCGGCGGGCTCGTCCTCGTCCTCGGCTGGTTTGCCTGGGGTCAGGTGCTGCCGGTCCTCGCGCCGTCGGCCGCGCCTGGCCGCCCCCCCGCCGCCAAAGAGGCGCTCGCCAATGTGCTTGAGGGCCGTGCCACCGTCCTCTCATCCGAGATGGTGCGCATCCACGGCCGCCTCCTCCACCTCTCTGGCATCGAGGCGCCGGATCGTCAGCAGACCTGCACGCGGGCCAGCAAGCAATCCTGGCGCTGCGGCGAGGCTGCATTGGCGGCGCTCGAACGCCTGGCCCGGTCCCGCCCCTTCCGCTGCATCACGCAGGGCGGCCCGGATGCACTCGGCCGCATCGAAGCCAACTGCACGATCGACGGTCGTGACGTCGCCGGCGAGCTGGTCAAGGACGGCCACGTCTTCTCCGCCGCCACCTATTTTGGCGGCTATACAGCCCTGGAATCGGAAGCAAAGCGCAGCAAGGCCGGCATCTGGGCCGGCGATGCCGAGCGCCCGGCCGACTATCGCGCCAAACTGTGGGCCACGGCCAAGGAAACCGCGCCCGGCGGCTGCCCGATCAAGGCGCAGGTCTCTGGCGCCCGGCGCACGTACCTGCTGCCCTGGTCCGACGGCTATGCCCGCGCCATCCCGCGGCCCGACCGCGGCGATCGGTGGTTCTGCGACGAAGCCGAAGCCGTCGCCGCCGGCTTCAAGCCCACGCGCAACAGCTCCCGCGTCGCCGCGAAATAAGCCGACCTCAGCTACCCCGGCGGCACGCCTGATAGCGCGCGCGCCACACCTTGGTGCCGGTTTCCGCGGCCCGTCGCTTCAGATAGCTGCACGGCTCCGCGCCGGTCTGCGTCGGCCCCTGCAGCGGGATCGAGAAGATACCGGTCGTCGGCGCATAGCTGCCGCTATAGCGCTGATAGCCGCCGTACGTGCTGTTGCCGCCCATACCACCGAACGATTCGTAATAGCCGCCAAAGCTGGAAACGCCGTTCCGATAGCCCTGGTTGCCCAGTTCGCGCAGCTCTTGTGCGCCGGCTGCACCAGCCAGCATCGCCAACGCTGCCCCGACGGCAACGGCTGTAAGTGTACGTTTCATGACCTGCGCCCCTCGAAGTTCCGAAATGATGCCGCTAGTGTAGCGCATCTGACGTTTGGTCCCCGCCCGCGGCTTGGCTCGCA
>JANYHP010000163.1 GCA_025359005.1 Hyphomicrobiaceae bacterium
AGCAGTTGTAGAATGAGATTCTTCGCTACGCACCTTTCCACGCGGCCGTCTGCGCGAAACAGTGCCTCAGGTCGACCAGAGGTCAAAATTTCAGCAACGACAAGACGACCAAAAGGAAATTAATTCTACGATTTTGCTCCGCATACGACTACTCGGACAGGCTCCTAGTGCAGCGCATCTGACGTTTGGTACCCGTTTGCGGCAAGACTGGTGACCAAACGTCAGATGCAAAGGCTGCACTAGAAACCTAATGTTGCTAGTGTTCCTTATGGCGCTGACATTCGCTCACCGACATGCCGCGAAGGGAAGCAAATGTCAGCGCCGGAACACTAGCGATCCGCGACCCTCCCGCTGTGAAACGCAACTTCTGGCGTCTTGAGATGTTTCGGCGGGTCGCCTGCGTCATCATGGGCACGATCAGGCCGTGATGACACATTGGCTATGGCGGACCCTGTCTAAAACCATTTGACCTGGACAGCCTCAACAGTCTCGCGGGCCGGCTCCTGCGATGGGCCTGTGCCAGCCGGCCCAAAACTTGACAGGCCATCTGCACCGAACTACGAAAAAACACCCGCGCCTCACCCCAATGGCGCAGTCTTCGGCGGACAACTGTGGTGCGACGCAAGCGCCAAGCCGTCGTTCGGTCGCCAAAGGGGCCGTAGCTCAGATGGGAGAGCGCTGCAATCGCACTGCAGAGGTCAGCGGTTCGATTCCGCTCGGCTCCACCAAGTACATTTTTTATGGTGCTGTTGTGCATTGCCTGGCACAGTTCGCTCCGCAAGTGCAAAAATTGCTGTGTGCTGCCATAGCAATCGGCACTACTCTCGGCCGGCCGGCATCATCTGACGCGCGTTGTCGTAATAGCCGAGTGTCCTGCATATCAATCACTGAGCCAGGAGTGACCGGCGGAGCCATGCACGCGACCCAGGCCGATCTTGCAGCAGCATCGGGCGCCGTTCTCGCCCGCCTGCGTGCCGTGCGCCCAAGGGTTCAGTGCCTGACCAATGCCGTGGCCCAGGAAATCACAGCCAATGTGCTTTTGGCGGTCGGCGCCCGCGTCTCGATGGCCACCCACCCCGACGAGGTTGTGGCCATGACGGCATCCGCGGATGCATGGCTGGTCAACCTCGGAACCATTGACGCGGCGAGAATAGCGGCGATCCCACGCTTGCTCGCCGACCGCCGCGTGATCGCGCGCCCGTGCGTTCTCGACCCGGTTTTCGTGGAGCATTCGCGCATGCGCCTCGACCTTGCCCGGCGCGTCATGGGGGCCGGGCGCGTTATCGTCAAAGGCAATGAAGCCGAACTCGCGGTCGTCGACGTGCCGACGCACATGACGCGCGTCGAGACCGGTCCGGTCGACCGTATCTGCATGGGTGGTCGCCAGCTCGCCATCGAGGGCGGCCACCGTTGGATGGCAGATGTAACCGGGCTCGGCTGCGCGGCCGGCGCGTTGATCGCGGCATGCTGGGCCGTCGAACCAGACCCATTGGTGGCCGCAGGGGCAGCGCTGACGGCTTTCGCTCGCGCGGGCGAACGTGCAGGAGCCATTGCAAAAGGCCCCGGAACGTTCGCTGTCGCTTTCCTCGACGCGTTGCACGACACCCGCCTCGTGCAGTCGTGACAAGCCTGTTTGGATCGGCTTACCTCAGCGTTGTCACGACTGGGTCCGACCAATAGGCAACAAGGAGAGCACCGAGTGCACCGTCACTTCAGCACCATGGTCGCGGTCGCGGTCGCGGTCGCGTCCACCGCGGCCTATTCCGCTGCCGCAGCGGCGACGCCCTTTTTCAACAGCTACCTGGGCAGCGGCCGCTGCTATTTGCGCGTCTACGACGCCGCGCATATGCGGCGCCACCCGTCGCAAACACTATCAAAGTTCCATGTCGTGGCGCATGAGGCGGATCCGCTGCGTGCGAAGCGCCCGCGGGAATACACCATCCGCTTCGGTTACTGGGTCAAGGGCGGCGGCATCTTCGACGGGCTTGCGGCCTGCAAATCCACGACCGCCGGGGAAGCATGCAGCGCAGAAGGCGACGGCGGTAACTTTACGCTGACGCCTGCCGGACGGAGCATCAAGGTGATGCTCAGTAGTCGCCTCGGTATAGAGGGCGCCAAGAGTTTCAGCCCCAACGTCGGCACGCATGGCAATCGCACGATGCTGTTGCCGCGCGCGTCCAGCGGCAGTTGCCGGAGGCATTGAGGATGTGTCCAAGCAAAAACAGGAACGCGGGTCGAAGACGTCGGGACAAGGTTTACTCGATACTCGCCCCCTCAGGTGCTTCAGCTAAAGACGGTGTGCCGGTCGGAGTTGGAGCGCCGCGCAAATTGACCCCAAAATAAAGCCGGCGGCTCATGAGCGGGACCGATAGCAACACCTCCCCGCGCGGACGTGACAAGCCCGCCGCCTTGCCCTAAGTACGGCATGATCGACGACCGCTGCCACAAGCGGTCCAAGGGGCACCTCGGGCCGGAGCGCCAATGACACTGATTTATCCCAAATCGTCCAACGCTGCGCATCCAGCGTACGATTTCGGCGGGTACCGGTCGACGGGCAAGCGGCATCCGCTGAAGCCCCTGATCATCATGCCGCATACGCTGTCGGAGCTGACGGGACCTGTGTATGGCCACGACGCTGTTCGTGACAATGAATTCGATCTCACCAAACAGCACTTGGGCGAGCCATTGGGCGAACGCATCGTGGTGGCTGGCCGCGTGCTGGACGAAGACGGTCGGCCGCAGCCCAACACGCTCATCGAAATCTGGCAGGCCAACGCCTGCGGCCGCTACGTGCACGGTGTCGATCAGCACCCCGCCCCGCTCGATCCGAATTTTACGGGCGCTGGGCGCGCGGTCACGGACGCCGACGGCCGCTACAAATTCGTCACTATCAAGCCCGGCGCCTATCCGTGGGGCAACCATCACAACGCCTGGCGCCCCAACCACATCCACTTCTCGCTGTTTGGCCCATCGTTCCTGTCACGCATCGTCACGCAGATGTATTTCCCTGGCGATCCGCTCTTTCCGTTCGATCCCATCTTCAATTCAATCACCGACGCAAAGGTGCGCGATCGTATGGTCTGCCGGTTCGATCTCGGCACCACCGTGCCCGACTGGGCGCTCGGCTACCAATTCGACATTGTTCTGCGCGGCCGCACTGCGACACCGACCGAGGAGCCGCACGATGAGTGAGACCAGGGAAAAGCCTGCCGGCATCACACCGTCGCAGACGGTCGGCCCCTATTTCGCCTACGGGCTGACGCCGCGCCAAGAGTACGCTTGGCGCGATGCGTTCGACACGCCCGTTGCCACGGCCGATACGGATGGCACGCGCATTCGGATTATCGGCGCGGTGTTGGACGGCGACGGCAAGCCTGTGCCGGACGCGATGATCGAAATCTGGCAGGCGGACGCCACCGGCCGTTATGCGCACCCACGCGATGACCGCGGCCGCGCCAACAGTGCCTTCAAGGGCTTTGGCCGCTGCGGCGCCGACAAGACCGGCAGCTTCGCTTTCGACACGATCAAGCCGGGTGGCGTGCCTGGGCCTGGTGGCAAGGTCCAGGCGCCGCATATCGTCGTGTGCCTGTTTGCGCGTGGCATGCTGCGCCATCTCTACACGCGCCTCTATTTCCCTGATGATGCTGCTACGCACGCAACGGACTCAGTGCTCGCCCTCGTGCCGACCGACCGGCGTGCTACGCTCATCGCTGAGCGCGACGGTGACGTTTACCGCTTCGACATTCGCATCCAGGGCGATAGTGAAACCGTGTTCTTTGATCTCTGAGTGTCAGCGCCCACGCACCGGGAAACCACGCCAATGGACGAACGCGATCGGTACGCTGCCGGCATGACAGTGCGGCGCGAGGTCTTGGGCGCGGCGCACGTCGACCGCGCGCAGTCCAAGCTCAATGCCTTCAACAGCGAGTTCCAGGATTTCATCACACGTGCGGCCTGGGGCGAGGTGTGGACGCGGCCCGGCCTCGACCGCAGGACGCGCTCCTGCATGGTGCTGTCGACCATGATCGCACTTGGCGCCTGGGACGAATACAAATTGCACTTGCGCGCGGCCTTCAACAACGGCCTCGGCGTCGACGACATCAAGGAAGTGATCATGCAGGCCGCCATCTATTGCGGCGTCCCCAAAGCAAATCACGCCATAAAAGAGGCCGAGACGGTGTTCGCGGAGATGGGCCGCATACCCGCGCCATCGAAATCACCGTGAACACCGAAACGCTCATGCTCGCAGCATCGCGATGACTGCTGCTGCCGATCGCGCCTCGGACAACCGACCAACCCGCCGCGCTTCCGCCTCGGCATCCGCGCCCCATCGGGCAATTTGCCAGTCCTCGTCCAGATGCGCCAGCCGCCACGCCGCATCGATCTCCAGGTGCCGACGCAGGACGGCAAGGGCAAGCACCGCTGAGCCGGTCAACGTCGTAAGGACGTGCATCCCGGACAGCGTGAACGGATCGAGGGGCGCCAGGGCGGTTTCGATGGCGATCGACACGCCCGCAGCCTGCTCGGTTGGCATCAGGCCCGACGTACACTTGAACGCGACACCGAGTTCGGTCGCTGCCCAGGCGAGTATCGGATCCCACGCCGCCGCCTGCTGCTCGGCAAGGGCCGCCGGGTCGCTGGCGCGGTAACACAGCAGATCACTCGCCGCATAGCGCCCAATCTCGGCGGCAACTGCATTCCGCTGGTTGGCCACTGCGTCGATAGCGGTAAAAACCAATCGCGTCACCGGCATCAGAGCGGGGCTGATGACGATCTGCTGGGCGTCCCATTCGGCAGCAAGCGCTTCCGCAAGTGGCCGCGCTGTCACCGACAGCGGGCTCTTGCGTGGCGTTCGCAGCGGTCGCCCATCGAGGTGTACAGTGTATCCCTCCGCTACAGCAGCGATCGAGACAAGCTTGTAGAAGCGCTTGCGGACCGGCAGCGGTTCGCGGCCAAGCACGCGCTCTGGGACCGGCGTCGGGGCGCTCGTATGAGTACTCTCTGGCGGCACGGTCTCGGGCATAGCTGCTTCCTGGGGCCTTGAAGTGACTGCTTAACGCGCCTCCCGTTCCAAGGTAAAGAGTGCCGCTCTGGGATGCACCAGTGGTGCTTGGGCCAGGGGTTGCGTCGCGCCGGACGACGGGCTTCTACTGCCTCCCAGCGCCGACGCTGGATCACCCACAGCATGAAACACGACCACTACGACGACACCCTGATCGCTCGCGTGCTCTCCGAGGCGCGCACCATCGCCATGGTCGGGGCCTCCGCCAATACCAGCCGGCCGAGCTATTTCGTGCTGAAATACCTTGTCGCGAAGGGCTACCGGGTCGTGCCCGTCAATCCCGGCCTTGCCGGCCAGGAGATCGCCGGACAGACAGTAGTTGGCAGCCTCGCCGACCTCGCGGCGCCCGTCGACATGCTCGACATCTTCCGAAACTCAGAAGCGGCCCTGGACGTGGTGCGCGAAGCGCTTCCCTATCAGCAAAAGCTCGGCCTGAAGGTCGTCTGGATGCAACTTGGCGTGCGCAACGACGTCGCCGCAGCCGCGGCCGAAAGCGTGGGCATGACGGTAATCATGAACCGCTGCCCAAAGATCGAATATGGCCGATTGTCCGGCGAAATTGGCTGGCAGGGCGTTGCTTCGGGGGTCATCAGTTCGCGACGGCCCCTGCTGGGCCCGGGCGTGCAAAGTCAACTGATCGACAAGAGCTGACCTTCTGCCGGGCCCTTTCGAGTTCCATCGTAAAAGGATACGCCGACCATGCCTCTCCCCGACCGCAAACATGCCGAACCCCGCGCGCCTATTCCCTCGTCGACAGTCATGGTCATTCGAGACGGGGTCGACGGGCTGGAGATCTTCATGCTGGTTCGCAACCGGCAAGTCGATTTTGCCTCCGGCGCCCTGGTCTTTCCCGGCGGCAAGAACGACACGCAGGATGGCGACGCTGCCTGGGATGTCCTGGCACCCGTGAGTGCACAACACCCACCTCGGCCTTATTGGGTCTCAGCACTTCGGGAGACGTTTGAGGAAACCGGCCTTTTGCTCGCCGAGCGCGTCGGGAACAACGAAGAAATCACGGCCGCCGATGCTGCTCGGATCACGAAGGATGCTCAACTGGCGATTGCAAGGGGCGAGCGCACCTTCGCTGACTTGATCGCCACAGAAGGTTTGCGATTGGCCACCAACCGGCTCGTCCCCTTCGCCCATTGGATTACGCCCCCGACGATGCCCAAGCGCTTCGACACTCATTTTTTCTTGGCAGCGGCACCGGCGGGGCAGTTGGCGATCCATGATGGCGGAGAAACAGTCGAGAGCATGTGGATAACGCCGCGGCAGGCGGTAGCGGACGCGGCGGCAGGCAAACGGGTGCTGGTGCCCGCGACGCAACTCAATCTGGAAAAGCTGGCCGCGGCACACGACGTCGCACGCGCGTTTGAAAGGGCTCGGCAAGACACGATCGTCAGCGTCACGCCCAGCGTTGCAAAGACCGATGGCGGCGTCACCGTCACGATCCCTGCAGGCGCCGGCTATGCGACCACGAGCGTTTTCGTGCCGCGCCCCAGCCCGGCTTAGCCCCGCGCAACACCAACCGTCCCGTGTCTACGCCGGCCGCCCATCGGGGGCGCCGGATGCGCCTTGGACGGGCGCCTAATCCTCGCTCACCGTCTCACCGGCTGGTCGTCGGCGGCTCTGCTCGGAGCGACCCCGCGTCGCCGTCTGGCGGGACAGTTCGTCGACTTTGCGAATGGCCGCATCAAAGGCATCCCGAACGGCTAAGGGCAATTCATCGTGGGCGTGCGCGCCCTCACGATCATGATTGACTATTATAGGACTACCGCCACGAACAGCGATCTCAATCTTGACCTGAAACACCTTTGCCTTCGCTGGATTTCGGTGCGGCGCCTCGATCACCACACGACAGCTGCTCATTCGATGAAAATGCTTTTCGAGCTTGGCGAACTTTTCCTTGACCCGTGTTTCGACAGCTTCGCTCTTGTCCAGTCCGTGGAAGTGAATTTCGAGGGGGACCGTCATCAGCACCATCCTTGCTCGTGGCTCCGCAAACGTTACGGTCCGCTGAGTAGATCATGCCGAGCGCAGATTGAAAACGGGTTGCGAGGGTCTTGCCATACGAAGTTTTGATGAACCCCGCTGGAACTGTGCCAATCCGCATGATAGCGCCGTACCGGCCCTTGCCCTTCTCGTCACACCACCCAGGACCCCCGCCGATGACCGCCACCGTTGCCGTCCGACCAAATGCGACACGCCGTATGACAGGCGGTATGGCGCTGGCAGAAATGCTGAAGATCGCCGAGGTGGGACCGATGTTCGGCATGGGCGGGTTCCAGCTCCTCCCATTCTACGAGGCGTGCCGCGTGCTGGGAATGAAGCACTACCTCATCAATGACGAGCGTTGCGGCGCGTTTGCCGCAGACGCCTACGCGAAGGTGACCAATCGGCCGGCCGTTGCCGATGGCACCCTCGGACCCGGCGCCACCAATCTGGTAACCGGTCTCGTTGAAAGTCTTAACGCCGGCATTCCGATGATCGTCATCGTCGGCGACGCCAATCGCGAGCATGCCTGGAAGAACATGACGCAGGAAGCGCGACAGCTGGAAGTTTTGCGTCCAGTCGTAAAAGAGGTCATTCGCGTCGAAGTGATCAAGCGCATTCCCGAGCACGTCCGCCGCGCGTTCGCCGTGGCCACGGCGGGACGGCCCGGTCCCGTGTTGATCGATGTCCCGGAAGACATCGCGCACGGCGAATTCGATTTCGATGTGACTGACTTCTGGGTCGATCCCAACACGCGCCAGGCGCAGGCCCGACGCACGCGACCGGACGCGTCGGACGTAGAAAAAGCCGCCGATATTCTCGGCCGAGCCAAACGGCCGATTATCCTGGCCGGAGGCGGCGTCCACATATCCGCCGCCTACGACGCGCTGCAGGCTCTTGCGACCGATCACGGAATTCCCGTCGCCCATACCATGAGCGGCAAAGGCGCCATTGCGTGCACGAGCGCGCTGTCTGCCGGATTGTTCGGCCGCTACGATCGCATTGCGAATTCGCTGATCGCACAATCGGATTGTCTGCTCGTCGTCGGCTGCAAGCTCGGCGAAATCGCAACCAAGCGCTTTGCGCTGATCCCGCCACAAACGCCACTGATCCATATCGAGATCGATCCGACTGAAATCGGCCGCACGACGCGCGCGCACATCGCACTTGCCGGCGACGCGCGTTTGTCGCTCACCGATCTCCACGCAGCCCTCGGCAAGGCCAAGCCGGGCGCACGCAAAGGCTACTTAGCCGAGATACCGAAGGCGATGGCCGCGTGGCGCAAGGGCGCCGCCGATCGGATGGAGAGCGCGGAGAGCCCCATCAACGTCGGCCGCCTGATGGGAGAACTCAACAAGGCCATGCCTGCCGACGGCGTCGTCGTTGCCGACGGCGGGTTTGCGGCCCACTGGGGCGGCTTGATGTTCGACACCAAGCAGTCCGGACGGCACTTCCTGCCCGACCGCGGCTTTGCCTCGATCGGCTATGGTGTCCCCGGCGGCATCGGCGCACAGATGGCCGTCGGGCCGAAGCGGCGGGTTGTTTCGCTCACCGGCGACGGCGGCTTCAACATGAGCCTGGGCGAACTCGAAACCGCGCGGCGCCTCGGCGCCAATTTCGTGGCCGTCGTCTTCAACAACGCAGCCTCTGGCTACGTCAAGGCTCTCCAACACGCCGTCTACGGTCCAGGAAGCTATCAATCATCCGAACTGGTAGAAATGGACTATGCAGCGATCGCCCGGGCGTTCGGCTGCCACGGCATTCGCGTCAGCGATCCGGAAAAACTCGCCGGTGCACTGGACGAGGCGCTGGCCAATACGTCCACGCCCACGATCATCGACGCCATCGTGACCCGTGACCCCGCCAAAATGCTTCCCGCCGCCGACAACCGCACACTCAAAGTACAGAAAGGCGACCGGCCGGTGTAAGCATCGAGCGTGTCACGCGGCTTTGCGTCGCGCAAAGCGGCGCTGCGCGTCAAGCGCGAGGCCGAACGCGACGCTGTTGAACAGATCGCCTTCGATTGTCTCGGCGCGCGGCAGGTGTTTCTCAAGCACCTGTCGAACCGCCGGGACGGCCGACGTGCCACCGGTCAGAAACAATGTCGTGATGGCCGATCCGTGTTGGCCAGCCGCACCGAGCGTCGCCCGCACAATTTCCCCGAGCCGCTCAAGTTCGTGGGCAACTGCCCCCTCAAATTGACCGCGCGTCGCCTCGGCCGCCACGCCCGGCACCGTCTCGCGAAGATTGATTGCAACGGCATCGCGTGCCGACAGCTCAATCTTTGCCTGCTCGACACTCCCCGCAAGCAAATGTCCGCTCTGCTGACGGATGACCTCAATGTAACGCGCGAACTTTTCAGGCTCCGCGCAATCGCTCAATATCTGCCCCAATGTATGCAAGTTCTTCGTCGAGGCTATCGTATGGATCCGATGCCAGGTGGCAAGATCGACAAACGGCCAGCGCGGCAAGTCTAATCCCTTCACCGTCTGGGCCTCGCTCCCGAGATGCGGCATAACGGCCGCCAGACTAAGCCGCATGTCCAGATTGGTCCCGCCGACGCGAATGCCCTCATTGGCCAGAATATCGCCAGCACGATCTGCATTGCTCCACCGCGTGGGGCCGACCCGCAGGATTGAAAAATCGGCCGTGCCACCGCCAATGTCAGCGATGAAGACGAGTTCTTCCCTGGCGAGAGTATGTTCGAACGAGAGTGCGGCGGCGATCGGTTCGAACTGGAACGCGACCGATTTGAACCCCGCAGACCGGGCAATGTCGCAGAGCTTGTTTTCCGCGCGCGTGTCCACAACGTCATTGCCGTCGACGAAATGGACGGGCCGCCCCATAATGACCTGATCGATCGAACATCCGATGTGGCTCTCTGCCCGAGCCTTCAGATGACGAACGAAGCCGACCAGGATTTCTTCGAAACTCACGTACCGCCCGCCGACCGCTGTTTTCTCGACGATCAGATCCGACCCTAATATCGACTTCAACGACCGCATCAACCGACCCGGTTCATGAACCGTGTATGCGGCAATTGCCGCGCGACCGTAGAGCGGCGAAGTACCACCAGAGGGATAAAAGATGGCGCTCGGAATAGTCGTGTGCGCGCCCTCCAAGGGCACCAGAACGGTGTCTCCATCGTGAACGACAGCGATCGCGGAATTTGAGGTGCCGAAGTCGACACCACAGCAGATTTTGGATTTTTGCTTCATGCTGCGGCTGGTAGCCGGTCGGCCCCAACTTCACAATGCGGCATGCACGGTGGCAACCGTGCACCTCACGCCGTTCGATTGCCGATGGACCCACACGCGGCAATCTCGTTTACAAGCGCCAATGTCGCCGCGGCGCTGAGAACAAACGGATTCAACTCAGCGTTCTCTGAGAACCGCAAGAGCAGCGCCGCATTCGACGATGCCAGATTAACATGCCCCATTGTCCAATTTCCGAACCGACGTTCGATGATTTCCTCAAACGACAGTATTTCCACGTCCCGATGCCGCTCGTCGGCAGCGATACGGCAGAACAAGCGTGAAACCTCCGAGCGCCCACCTTCGATGACCTGGACGAAAACATCGTTTGCGTGACAGAGCATCCCTGTGATGCCGTGCCCGGGATTGTTCTTGCGTGACTGCTTCATGATGGCGTCAAGGACGCCGTCTGCAAGAGGCTTGCTCGCGCGGCTTGCGTAGAGACAACGAGTGAGCATGGCAAACTCTCAGGATTTCGATGCGATAAGCGCGAGAAACTCACGCCGGAGTGCGGCATTCTTCAGAAACGACCCGCGCATGACACTGTTGATCATTTTGGCGCCAGTGTCCTTGACACCGCGCCAGTGCATACAGAAGTGATCGGCCTCCATCACCAAGGCGAGACCATCTGGCTTCACCATTTCGGTGAACACGTCGGCGAGTTGCGAGATCGCCTCCTCTTGGATCTGCGGACGCGACATGATCCACTCCGCCAGACGTGCGTATTTTGACAAACCTATCAAATTAGAATGCTGGTTTGGCATCACGCCAACCCATATACGCCCCATGATAGGGCAGAAATGGTGGCTGCAGGCACTGCGAACGGTTATCGGGCCGACGATCATCAGTTCGCTGAGCCCCGAGGCATTCGGAAACTCAGTTACCGACGGCGCGACCGAATAGCGCCCTCGGAATACCTCGTTGAGATACATTTTGGCGACGCGACGCGCGGTGTCTTGTGTGTTGTGATCGTTGTCGACGTCGATCACCAAACTTTCCAGAACGGCGCGCATCTTCGTCGCCACCTCTTCCTGCAACTCCTCCAACTCTCCCGGTTCGATAGCCGCGGCGATGTTATCGTTGGCAAGGAACTGAAGGCGTTTCTTTCGCAGCCGGTTGCGGATGCGCGTGGAGACTGGCAGGTCCTTGGCGGACGCAGGTCGATCTGACAAATCGTTCACAGTGCAAGCTCTCAGGCTGTTCAGCAGGCAGCCACGATGGGCCACGTGGCCGGGCGGAGGACGCCTCAGCGCCCACCTATGCAGGTTATTGGGGAAACCTCCAAGGGCTTATGGGGATCACTTCTTCGCGACGCCAGTCCTAGGCATCCCGCGCCGCTTCCGCAAGCATGGCCCGCACGTAGGGACCAAAAGACCGGCCACAGTGCATCTCAAAGACCGCCGCTGCACCGGGGCGCCAGAGCGTCACCGCTGCCTTGCCGAACACCGTTCGGGTTGCCGTGCCCGGCGCGAAGGCCCGGTCGTCAAGATCGAGCGGACACCCGGCGTTGACGACGTTCCGCGCAGCATCGCCCGCAATTACAAAGGTGACTTCCGCGTCACTATATTCGACCACGGCATGATCGACTGGTTCCAGATCGCGCGTAAGATCTGCAGCCAGGGCGGCCCGCTCCGACATCGGTGCAAGGACGGTCCAAAAATCGGGACCGAGGCGAGCGACCCGGCGGGGGCCCTCAGTGGCAGACGTATTCACCGGAATTGTCAGACTGACCCCTGCCGCAAGTTTTACGAGACCCGCATCCCGCTCGAGGACGCGAACGACGAAACGCGCCATCGGCGGCTCGACTGTGATCTGCAGGTCTTGTTTTCCGACGCCACGCTCCAGCGCGCTGCCGACCAAGACCGGCGCGCGCTTGGCAACCACCTCCCAATCACTCATGCAAGCGCGCCCCCTCGGGATCGTAGAATACGGGCGAGACGACGGTTGCCGTTGTAAAGCCACTTGCCGTCGTCACGTGTAGTTCTGCCCCCATGCGCGCGCGGCCATCGGCGACCACGGCGAGGGCAATCGAACGACCGAGAACGGCGCTGTAATAGCTCGACGTGACGTGCCCGAGCATCCGCATCGGCGTCGGCTGATCAGGCGTTTCGACGATCTGCGCGCCTTCATCGAGTACCTCACCGGATTTGCTCGGAGCAAGGCCGACGAGTTGCTTGCGTCCGTGCCCAATGAGAGCGGGGCGTGCGAGCGAACGCTTGCCGACGAAATCGCGCTTCTTTTTGGCAATGAGCCCATCAAGCCCGACGTCGTGTGGGGTCATGGTGCCATCCGTTTCCTGGCCGACGATGATGTAGCCCTTCTCGGCGCGAAGGACGTGCATCGCCTCGGTGCCATAGGGAACCAGCCCCAAAGGCGCGCCCCATTGCATCAGCGCATTCCATACATGGAGAGCGAAATCGGCAGCCACGTTGATCTCGTAACCCACCTCGCCGGTGAATGAGACTCGCAAGACGCGCGCCGTTATCCCTGCGACGCGGCCTTCACGCCATGCCATGTGCGGGAACGCCGATTGGGACAGGTCGATGCCATCGACGAGCGTCGCGAGGATAGCGCGTGCACGCGGCCCCTGCAGCGCTAGCACGGCCGATTGCTCAGTCACGGCGTTGAGAAATACGCGCAACTCAGGCCATTCCGTCTGGAGATAATCCTCCATGTGGGCGAGAACGCGGCTGGCG
>JANYHP010000228.1 GCA_025359005.1 Hyphomicrobiaceae bacterium
AGAAGGGCCCCGCAACCTTCAAGGCCAAGACCGCTGAAGGCGTCGAGTGCTCGGCAGAAGCCGATGCCAAGGGCCTGAAGGGCAAAGAGCGCCGCTCGTTCCGCAACAAGTGCAAGAAAGAGAAGCTGGCGGCCGCCAAGAAGAGCTAAGGCCAAGAGCTGATTTTCTAGCCGTCTGTCTGTAATCGCACGAGCCCTGTGGGAGCAATCCCGCAGGGCTTGATTGTTTCAGCGCTGCACACTTCAGCGCCGCACGATGATGACGCACATGCGGCGTGGGCCATGCGCACCCATCACGAGTTTGCCGCCGATATCGCCGGTTCGCGACGGGCCGGAGACGAAATTGACAGTCCGCGGCATCAGTCCATTGCCGTAGCGCGCGCGCACCTTCGGCCACACCTCCTCGTAGCCGCCGACCATGTCGGCCTCCTCCACCACCACGATATGCGTTTCCGGCACATAGTTGAGCGTCACCGGATTGTCCGCGCCTGACGCCAGCGCCAGCGTGCCCGTCTCGGCCACGCCGGCCACCGCGTGGCTGAGCCCCGTCTCATCCGTTGCGGCGGCGGCGCCGGGGTCGCACTGCAGCGCGGCTTCCGTGGTCCATGGCATTGCGCTGAAATAGCCGTCGGTCCCCATGCGGATTCGCTGCGGCAGATTGTTGCTGCGGAGGTACTGCGCCACGGTCGCCGGGACGTCTGCAACGGTCGCCACCTCGATCACAGTCGCCGACTGGCCCTCGAGATAGGCTTTGAACTGCGCGCGCAGATCGTCCCCGGTCTTGTCGACACGCGACGGGCGCAGATGTTTTGGCGCCGCAGCGATCCGCGCGTCGACGTGGGCGCGACGCTCGGCGGCAGGTGGCCCGTCCTTCAGAACAGCCCTGAGCTTGGCGAACACGCGGCCGCGTGCGGCCTGATTGTCAGATGTCATAGGGGCTATCCTCCACGCCGGTTCGCACATGTCGTCTTGTGTGGCCTGCTGCCCGATGGCAAGGGCTTTTCTGGTCTGCCAACACAGTGATGGGGCGATGTCGCGCGCGCGTGTGTACCCCTGGGCGGAGCCGCAACCCTGGGCGGAGTTGCTGGGAAAACTTGAGCTGGGGCCATGGACACGGGGCAAGCGGTTTGATATGGGGAGTACAAGCTGGGGCGTAAGTTCCGGCATTTTGGTGTTGAGGTTGTAACCTTCCGCCGAATGCCGACGCTGGCCTCGCACTCAGTCATTCACCGCCGCTGTCGGGGGCTGCCCCGGGGCTGCGCGCGTGTTCAGTATCGTTTCTGATCGTATCAACCGCTTTCGTCGCAGTCATCTGCGATCGATAGTCAATCAGCGAGGTTTCCCCGGGTGCTCGTCCAAGTCCGCGACAACAACGTCGATCAAGCCCTCAAGGCGCTGAAGAAGAAGCTGCAGCGCGAAGGCGTCTTCCGCGAGATGAAGCTCCGCAATCATTTTGAAAAGCCCTCGGAAAAACGCGTGCGCGAGCAGGCCGAAGCCGTGCGCCGCGCGCGCAAGCTGGCCCGCAAGAAGGCACAGCGTGAAGGCGTGATGCCGAACGGCCAGCGCGGCAAGGCTGCTGCAGCCAAGACGCCGGGCCGTGGCGGTCCGGGTCGCGGCGGTCCGGCTCGCACCTCTGAGGGCGGCACCGGTGGCGGCGGCTTCGGCGGCGGCAACAGCGGCGGCGGCTTTGGTGGCGGCAACAGCGGCGGCGGCTTTGGCGGCGCCCGCTGAGGCAGCTTGCGTCTCCGTCTTTAAGTATACGAATGAATAGGCCCGGGCGGCATCTGCCCGGGCCTTGTGCTGTGCGGTGCCCAATCGCCGGCCCTCAACGACGCAGCCCGTTGATGAAAGCGCGAACGGCGCTGAGCGCGTCGTTGCCGTTGATATAAAGATCGCTGTGCCCCCCGCGCGGGATTTCGACGAGCGTCACAGGCACCGTCGCTAACGCGGCGAGCCGGCGGCCCATGGCTACCGGAATAGTCCGATCAAGCACGCCGTGCACGATCAGGATCGGCACCCGCACCTGATCGATGATGCGCTTGGTCTCGTAACGGTCGCGCATCATCGCGTGCACCGGCATGAACCAGAACGCCGTAGCCCCCACATCCGGGATCGACGTATAGGGCGCGTCGAGGATCAGGCCGGCGGCAGGCCGCGCCACTGCGACGCGCGTCGCGATGCCGGTGCCCAGGCTCTCACCATAAAGCACGATGTCACCGGCCGGCACGCCGCGCGCGCGGAGCGTGCCGTAGGCGCGGATCGCGTCGGCGATATTGTCGGCTTCCGACGGCACGCCGGTCGAGCCGCCGTAGCCGCGATAGGTCATCATCAACACGCCCCAGCCCTCGCCGCGAAAGCGCTCGATGCGCGGTGTGCGCGCGGCTAGGCTGCCGCCGTTGCCGTGGAAATAGAGCAGTGTTGGCGCGCCGGGCTTGGCCGCTGCGTACCAGGCGAGCACCTGCGCGCCGTCGGGCGCGGCAATCCGCATCTCCTCGATCCCAGCCAGCCCCACGGCGGCAGGC
>JANYHP010000278.1 GCA_025359005.1 Hyphomicrobiaceae bacterium
CGCCAGCAGAGCCGCCAGCGTAATGCCCGAATAGCCGACCGCCTGGTCGATCGAGTTGGCGATACCGGGATCCATGCGCGACGTCCCGAGCATGCCGTCACGCAAGGATCGTTGCAGAATACGGGTAAGGAACAACAGCCCGGTGAACAGCACCAGCCCCAGCAGGATGCGCGCGAGGCTGATCTTGAGATGCCCGACCTCGAAGCCGAACACCGCGCTCTTGAACCAGTCCCGGATGTCGGCACCGGCAAACCCCCATTGCAACAGCAGCAACGGCACGACAGTCAGCACGAGGGCCGCGGTCATGACAAGTTCGAGCAGCCGCGCCAGCTGCCGCTGCCGCACGATATCGACGCCGAATTTCGTCTCGAGCAAGGTGCCGAGGACGTGTCGCCCATCCGGCCGGCCACGGGTCGCGGCCCGGATCGACAGGTAGGCAACCCCGGCGGCCGCCAGCAGCATGCCGCTGAGCACCAGCTGATGAGCCACGAAACGACCCAGCGCAACGTAGCCGAGCAGCGATGCCCCGATGATCGTCAGCGCGACCAGCCATAACGGCGCCTTGATCCACACGGGCGTGTATCGGCGCACCACCGGGGCTACAAACGCATGTCCGTTCACCGGCCGGTCCGCGCCTGTCTGGGGCACGAACGGTGTCCAAAGCAGCGCCGCCAGCAGGCCGGCAAACAAAGCGCTGGTAATGAAGGTCTGCGCAATGGTGACCGTCAACGGCACATAGATCAGCCGACCGAACTCGATCAACACGGTATCGATCACATAGACCGCGACAAACACCTCGATGAACCGCAGCAGGCGCGCCGCCGTCGCATCGTCGACCGGGATCAAGCGCCAGGCCGGGTGCTCCGGCGCGAGGCTGACGGTCAACATGGCTGCAGCACCCACATACACCAGACTGCCCAGCAGCGCGGTCCAGGCGAGGCCAGCCCACCCTTCGTACAACAGTTCGAGCGCGTCCAACCCGGCATACAGAAGCAGTGCACACACGCCCCCGGCCAGCGCCCGCGCCGGCGCCATCCATGCCGCCTGCGTGGCGCGCTCGAAAAAGCTCGGTGAAACCTCCGGCCGCGCCAGGCGGGGCGCCATAAACCGACGCATCAGAACGCTGATGCCTGCGTACACCGCCAGCAGACCAAGCCCCAGCGCGGCCAGCTCTCGCGTTTTGCGCGAAGCCCACAGCAGCCAGTCACCGCCGTAATAACGGATGCGGCCAACAACGCCGTCCATGCGCTCGGCCACATCACGCCACACCGCCGGCTTGATCGGGCTGTCACGCCGCTCCAACAGATTGCGGGTGAACAGCTGATAGCGCATCACCGTGATGCGATCGATCAACTGCTTGGCCCGCACCCAGGCCAGTTCCGTCGTCTTGACGGCGCTGTCGAGCGCGCTCGCCATCCCGTTCAGCCTCGCACGCTCGGCCGCCACCGTGGCCGTTTCGGGCGGTTGCCCAGCCGCCGGGATCGGTCCGAGCTTTTCGATCTGGCTTTTGAGTTCGGCGAGTTGCGGGCGCAGTTGATCGGCCGTGGCGGTACTGTCGTAAATGATCCGCTCGACGTCCCCGCGCAGCCGCGCCAACTCACCCTCCAACTCCTTCAACTGCTGGATGGATTTTTCGGCACCCTCGATGCTTTTTGCGAGCCGCGAAACCGGATCGAGGATTTCCGGCGGCAGCACCGATTGCGCCGACGCAGGAGGCGCGGTCGGAGCCGGCGCCACAACCACCGGTGCCGCTGTTTGCGGCGGCTGGCCAGCTCCGGGTTGCGGCGGCGCTGCCGGTGCCGCCGGTGACGGCGCGGCGGGCGCTGACGGTGGTGTCTGTGCCGCGGCGGGTACAAGAGCCCCCAACACAAGTGCGGCCACAACGCCCTGCACCGCCGAGCGCGCCAGAGGTCGAGCCGTTGCCAAGTGCCGCAGCCCGAACCGAATTGAACTCAAAACCACATGCATAATTGATGTAACTCTCGACTTGGCTCCGCAGCCAGCGGAGCGTCCGCGCCGGAAACAGTTCAGAGCAGCTCGGCCTAGGAGCCTGCCCAGATAGTACGAACTTCGGAGCAGTTGTAGAATGAGATTCTTCGCTACGCACCTTTCCACGCGGCCGTCTGCGCGAAACAGTGCCTCTGGTCGACCAGAGGTCAAAATTTCAGCAACGACAAGACGA
>JANYHP010000313.1 GCA_025359005.1 Hyphomicrobiaceae bacterium
CCTGGATTTCGATATGGCGCGGGTTCTCGATGAACTTCTCGATGAAGATGCGGTCGTCGCCGAAGCTCGCCTTCGCCTCAGAACGCGCGAGGCCAAAGCCTTCCTCGCATTCCTTGTCGTTGTAGGCGATGCGCATGCCCTTGCCGCCGCCGCCTGCCGACGCCTTGATCATCACAGGGTAGCCGACCTCTTTGGCGATGACGACGGCCTGCTTGGCGTCGCCGATCTCGCCCAGATGACCCGGCACCGTCGACACCTTGGCGCGCGCCGCCGCCTTCTTGCTTTCGATCTTGTCGCCCATGGCCGCGATCGCGCCGGGGTTGGGGCCGATGAACACGAGACCATTTTCAGCCAGGGCGCGCGCGAACGCCTCGCGCTCCGATAGGAAGCCGTAGCCCGGATGCACGGCCTCGGCGCCCGTCTGCTTGCACGCCGCGATGATCTTCTCGATCACCAGATAGCTCTCGGATGCCGCCGGCGGGCCGATGTGCACCGCTTCGTCGGCCATCTCCACATGCAGTGCGTCACGGTCGGCGTCCGAATAGACAGCGACGGTCTTGATGCCCATCTTGCGGGCGGTCTTGATGACGCGGCAGGCGATCTCGCCCCGGTTGGCGATGAGGATTTTTTTGAACATGGTGGGGCTTGGGAACCTGGGGTGGGGACGGGCACGACGGAGGCGATAGCGAACAGGCGTGGACGGTGGCGCGACGCGGCATGGGGCGCACGCATCATCGTTCGTTCTAGTCGCACCCGCGCGGGCGGTAAACTAGGGCGAAGGTCGAGCACAGGGCGCCGCTGATTAACTTTTGGCCGGCGCCCGCTTTCGCCAAGTGCCCGGCCGCCGCTTCTGGCGCGCGACGGCGTCGATGACGATCTCGTCGCCCTCTACGCGATAGATCAGTTGGTAGGGGAAGAGATCCAGCAAAACGCGCCGCGTAAAACTGTGACCGGCCCTTGGAGACTGCAGCAAAAGGGCAGTTGTCTTCTTGGGGGTTGCAATCAGGTCGTCGGATAAATTCGGCTCGATGAGCCGGTAGTGGTCGGAGGCCGCATCCAGCTCCTTCTCGGCGTGTTCGTCGAAGCGAAACTACACGCGTCCGAATTCTTGGCCGCGTCCAGTCGGGCCTGAATTCTGGCAAACACCACATCCGCATCAACCAATTTTGTTTCGCCTCGCTCAAGTGCCGCTGCCCGCCGTTCGACTTCGTCGAGCCAGGCCGCTTCGATCCCTTCGGGCGTACCATCGGCGGGGTCGTCGTCATCGGGAGGTGTTACGTCACGGCTCGCGGCCTCGGCGGCCAAGGCGGCGCTCAGCTCCAGCTGCTCTGCTGGTGTTAGCTTGCGGGCCACGTCGACGAGGGCTTTGACGCGCTTGTTCATGGCGTCGGTGTTAGCATGGGCCGCGTGGTCCCAAAAAACCGATTGGCAATGACAGGGTTGTTTCGGTGACTGCTGCGGCGTGCGGATCGCGGCAAAGTCCGTTCACCAAGATTTCAAATCGGCGCGTGGGGCGCAGCGCTCGCGGTCGCGCAAATCGGCCTTTAGCGGGGATAGATGGCTTGGCGAGCCGTTCGTCGGCGTCAGCGATCCGGGGACACTGCCCAAAACACGGCCACTTCACCGCCGTTGCCACGAACACGGGCCGCTTTCTGGCCAATCAATCCCCCTGCCTCCAGCCTGTGTTATTATCGATGCTCTGGCCTGTCCGTGCTCTTTGACATCGTGAAACAAACCCGCCGGCCGCCGTTCTCCTCGGCGCCCCGCAAACGGCAACGCCGGCGCGTCTCTTGCGAGACGGCCGGCGTCGACGGCGGCGACGGGTCTAATCCCGGCCTTCAGTGATCAGTCGAATTTGCGGCGAGGACGATCGCCACCGCGGCCACCGCCGCCGTCACGGCGCGGCGGACGGCTCGACTGCTGTTCCATCGGATCGGGCTCGCCTTCCGCGCGCGGAAGTTCCTTGCCGGTTTCCTGGTCGATGATCTTCATCGACAGGCGCGTCTTGCCGCGATCGTCGAAGCCGAGCAGCTTGACCCAGACTTCCTGGCCTTCCTTGACCACGTCGCTCGGATGGTTCGGCCGCGTCGTCGCGCTCAGTTGCGACACATGCACCAGACCGTCCTTGGCGCCGAAGAAGTTCACGAACGCGCCGAACTCCATCAGCTTGACGACCTTGCCC
>JANYHP010000345.1 GCA_025359005.1 Hyphomicrobiaceae bacterium
CGGCAGCGACGGCGATCGGCCTGGCAACGGTGTCCGTGCTGTGTTTCGGCATCGAGCCATGGTTGGCCCTGCTGCCGCAGATGGCGCGCGTCGGCCAGGTAGTACGCGACGGCCAGATTTCATTTGAGATGCTGGTGACGATTTATGGCGCGCTTCGACTGGCGGGCGTGGGCGACAGTGCGGCGACCATTGTGCAGGCGGCAGTGACGCTCGCGTTGGCAGTGGGTATTTTCCGCTTGTGGCGCTCGTCGGCGCGCGACGGCCTCAAAGCTGCGGGACTGGCGTCGGCCAGCTTACTGGCGACGCCCTATATGTTCACTTACGATCTCACGATGCTCGCCGTCGTCGCCGCATTCCTCTACCGGGATGCTGGCGAGAAGGGGCTGGCGCCCGCTGAAATAGCGGCGCTGGGCCTTGGGGCCGTGCTGCTCTTCTTTTTTGGCTCCCCACTGGCGCTGGGACTGGTGGCCAACCTTTTGACGGCGGCGGTTGTAGCCCGTCGTGCATGGCCGCACGTCTCGCATCGCGGCAGGCACTCCGCGCTGCTGCCGGCCGCACCGGGCATTCTTTGAGCGTGCCTGCTCATGTGTTGCCCGGCTGATCGACTTTAGTGCCCTTGCCCGACGGCGGCCTCAGGTCTAAATCGGCCAAAGCCAAGGGACGTGCGTCGGCCGTTTCCCCTATTGGTTGCAACTTTTTCAGGCACAGGGGTCCCCCATGCAGAAAATCAAAGTCCAGGGCACAGTCGTCGAGATGGACGGCGACGAGATGACCCGCATCATCTGGCAGCTGATCAAAGACAAGCTGATCCACCCCTACTTGGACATCAATCTGGAATACTACGACCTCGGCGTCGAGCATCGCGACAAGACCAACGACCAGGTCACCATTGACAGCGCCAACGCGACCAAGAAGCACGGCGTCGCCGTCAAGTGCGCGACCATCACGCCGGACGAGGGCCGGGTGAAGGAATTCGGCCTCAAGGAAATGTGGAAGTCGCCCAACGGCACGATCCGCAACATTCTCGACGGCTGCATTTTCCGTGAGCCCATCATCTGCAAGAACATTCCGCGTCTAGTGCCCGGCTGGACCAAGCCGATCATCATCGGCCGCCACGCGTTCGGCGACCAATACCGCGCCACAGACTTCAAGTTCCCGACGGCAGGCACGCTGACCATCAAGTTCGTCGGTACAGACGGCCAGGTGATCGAGCGCGAGGTGTTCAAGGCCCCGGGCGGCGGCGTCGCCATGGCGATGTATAACCTCGATGCGTCGATCGCATCGTTTGCCCGCGCCACGTTCAACTACGGCCTGCAACGCAAGATGCCGGTCTACCTCTCTACCAAGAATACCATCCTGAAGCAGTACGACGGCCGCTTCATGGAACTGTTCCAGCAGATCTTCGATGCCGAGTTCAAGAGCCAGTACGATGCGCTGAAGCTGACGTACGAGCATCGCCTGATCGACGACATGGTGGCGGCGTGCCTGAAGTGGAGCGGCGGCTACATCTGGGCGTGCAAGAACTATGACGGCGACGTGCAATCCGATACCGTGGCGCAGGGCTACGGCTCGCTCGGCCTGATGACGTCGGTGCTGATCACGCCGGATGGCAAGACGGTGGAAGCCGAAGCCGCCCATGGCACCGTCACTCGCCATTTCCGCGAGCACCAGAAGGGCCGCGAGACGTCGACCAACTCGATGGCCTCGATCTTCGCTTGGGCGCGCGGACTTGCGCATCGCGCCAAGCTCGACGACAACGCAGCGCTGGCCACGTTCGCGGCGACGCTGGAGAAAGTCAGTATCGACACCGTGGAAGCGGGCTTCATGACCAAGGACCTGGCGCTGCTCGTCGGCGATCAACAGAATTGGCTTTCGACGACAGGCTTCCTCGACAAGATCGACGCGAACCTGAAAAAGACGATGGCTGTGTGAGCACGCCGAACCGGTACCGGCATCGATGAATGATCAATCAGGACGGGATACCGTGGGCCCCGCCCTGCATTGTGTCCCCGCGAGGAGCGCTGGCATCGCGTGACGTCAGGCCGAGCAATCCCCGCGTGTGGACACTCAGAGATGCACTTGTGTCTCATTTCGAGAATATCAGAACATAATTTGTTCAGTATGTCTTTTAGGGTAAGATTTAATTTCCTGAGTTACGTTCCTCCATAAGCCGGACGAAAATAAGCACTGGCGTTGCGTCACACGGGAATAAGGCAGGGACAAATGAGTGTTGCATTAGATATGGCGCGTCAGGGCGCGCCCGAAAAAGAAGAAGGCTTTCGCGGCGAGTATCTTCAGGGTTTGCGCCTGATCGAGCGGCTGCATCGCCTGCTCCTCGATGTCATCAAGGACGAGTTCGACCG
>JANYHP010000362.1 GCA_025359005.1 Hyphomicrobiaceae bacterium
GGGCGACAGTGGGCAGTTGCGCGCAGATCGGCAAGAATGTGCATCTGTCGGGTGGTGTCGGCATCGGTGGCGTGCTGGAGCCGCTGCAGGCCAACCCCACGATCATCGAGGACAACTGCTTTATCGGCGCGCGGTCGGAGGTCGTCGAGGGGGTGATCGTCGGCGAGGGCTCGGTGCTGTCGATGGGGGTGTTCATCTCGGCGTCGACCAAGATCGTCGACCGACAGACGGGGCAGATCCATGTCGGAAAGGTACCGCCGTATTCGGTGGTGGTGTCGGGCTCGCTGCCGGGCAAGAACCTGCCGGGCGAGAACTGGGGGCCGTCGCTCTATTGCGCGGTGATCGTGTAAACCGTCGACGCGCAAACGCGCTCGAAGACGGGTATCAACGAGTTGCTCAGGGATTGAGGCGAGAGCGCGAGACCGAGGAGTGCGTGACGGGGCTGAATACGGTTAAAAAACAAGAGGCTACGGTTAATCGCACCAGTTGCGCCAGGATGCGCGCTGGTGACGACTGGACTGTTTCGGCCATCACCCTAGCCAAAAATGAATTGAACGCACCGCACACCCCTGCAGGCTCGTTTTTGAGCCTATCCAGGGGGCTATTCTCGGGTCTTTTCGAGGGCCGGGGGCAGAGCCATGGGTTTGCCCCCGTTTCTGTGTTCAAGCCGCTGATTTAACCTTAACTTTTTTCGGTTTTAGGGCCGCGGAAACTTGGCGGTGGGATCGAGAAAGCGGGTCAAGACATTGCGGAGGAGGCGGGCGATCGGGTTGTCGAAGCCGTTGTGCGGCAACGATCCGCAGAAGGTGATCGAGCCGGTCGAGAACACGCAGCCGTTGTTGGGGGTCTCGAACAGCGTCATGTCGGCGCGGATGAGTTGGCGGTGGCTCTGGCCGGGGATGGTGGTGATGTGGGTCAGCTGTTCTTCCGGCACCAGCACCCAGGGCGCTTCGGGGGGATGATCTTCGGATTGGGCGACGACGACGGCATGGGCGGGGGTGCCCAGGCGCTTGTCGGCGCGATCGAGTTCGAAGCCCGCCGCGCCGTGACCGGACAGGCCATCGCCGCCGATGGTGGCCTCGGGAATGCCGTCGAACATCCAGGCCGTGCGTGGGTTAGTGCGCGCTGCGGCGTCAATGCGATAGTGCGAGCCGACGAAGTTGCCTTGCGCCGTGAAGCCGACGCCGACGAGCGTCTGTGGCGGGCGGCCGTTGCGGCGCCAGAGGCCGCCGTATTCGCCGTCGAACTGATTATAGTATTCGCCGGGCTCGGCGGCCCAGGCACGGATGCCGCCTTCGGCGCGACGGATTTCGATCAGGCCGTCCTGTTCGGGCGACAGCGCGATCTTCCAATAAAAGCCATTGCCGCCGAGATACATGAAGCGACCGCCGCCGTCGCGATAGGCTTCGAGCGCGTCGAGCATGGCGCCGGTGTGGTACTCAGGATGGGAACCGGTGGTGACACAGGTGTAGCGCTTGAGCAGATCCAGCCCCTCGTGATGCAGTTCGAAATCGGTGATCAGGTCGTAGGCGACGCCCGCGTGTTCGAGCCACGCCAGCAGATGGCTGTCGGCGGGATAGTGGCGCAGGCCGGACGCGCGGATCTCGGGGTAGGGGTAGGTGAGATAGCCGATGCGCAGGTTGAGCATGGGCCGTCGCCACGAGGCCATGGCGATGCCGGAGCCGTCGCTGTGATAATTGTAGGTGGAGAGGCCATACTCGGTGTGGGCGCCGGGGTTGTGCGGGTAGGCGTTCCAGTCTTTGGCCTGGCTGATCCAGGCGTCGCGCCACTTCGGATCGGCGGTCCATTCGGGGCGGGCGTGATTGCCGTAGACGGTATAGGTGAAGGTGGAGACCAGCACGGCGAGCTTTGCTGTCTGTGTGCCCTTGGGCGGCACGACGAAGAAGGGGATGTTCTCGCGCGCGTCGCCGGCTTCGAGCAGCAGTGCATAGGCGCCGGATCGGAGATCGGCGGGGATTTTGAATTCGTGCGTCGCCGGCCAGCGACAATCGTCGATGTCGTCGTCGTGGAAATGGATGGCGGCGTATTGCTCGGGCGCGTGGCGGAAGCATTGCTCGCGGCCGGTCCAGGTGGCGCCACGCACGGCGCGTGTCGGCGTGTTGACCAGCGTGCCGTGCAGGCCGTGCGGGCCGGTGTCGACGATGCGCGTCGTGTGCATGTCGCGGGAGAAGTCCCAGGCGGCGACGAGGCCGGGGACGGTTTCGCCGCGGCCGGCGCGGAACACGCCTTCTTGCCCGAGCACGCAGGACAAGAACTGTGGCCGCTCGATTTTGCCGTTGTAACAGGTGTTGGCTCGGGCGTTCGGCGTGCCTGCGAAGAAAACGCAATCGGGCCTGCCATGCTGTAAAGGATGATCGAGGCGCGCCTTCCAGGAGTGTCCATCCTCAGCCCGTGGCGCGAAGACGCCGACTTCGATTTCCTGCGTGGCGGCGTCATAGGTGCACAGGACGTGCGACCACGTGTGGTCATCAACCCGGCAGGGCGTTTGCAGCGACTCATTGCGTCCATCGCCCTGGCCGACATCGAGCGTCAGGCAGCCGGTCTCGGAAAGCGCCAGCGACAGGCCCGTCGCGCGTGCCGCATCATGCCACGTCGCGATGGTCTGGCACCGGGCGACGGGGCGGGTCGGCCAAAGCGTGACTAGAAATGTGAAGCTCGTCAGTTGCGACAGCAAGGGTGCTGCTGGAACCTGCGCGTACGAGCCCTGCGGCGGCGTCTGGAGGGCTGGAGTGGCGAGTTCGGAAACGTGCGCGGGCTGGCCGTTGGTCGTTACGGGGACGATCTGGATGCCTGGCCCAGCCGGGTTCGGGTCGGCTGAGATGACGCGGACGATTTTTGCCGTCACGGCCGCATCCGTGGCATTGGCGACGTGAAAGCGTAGCGTTTCGCCCGGGCGCGCGGACAGGCGGTCGGCATAACCGGCGAGAGGTAGCATGACGAGGGCTCCGGGGGATGTTGCTGCGCGCATATTCCCTCCCCCGGATCTCTTGCGCAACGGGGTTGTCCCGGGGTTGTCCCGGAGTTGATCCGGGGGCGGGGCGGTGGCAGCGGGTTCGCTAAAGTGCATGGCCGGATCGGCAACGCCCAGCTTGCTGTTCATTCGGTGTTCGGTCGGACAGGCGAACGGCAGGGTGCCGTATTGACACGTTCACCTGACCCAGATGTGCCATCAGCGAAATATTCCTCGGCTTTCCGCTGTTTGCGGAAGCGGACGCGATAAGACGCACACTTCATCCCATGTGCGATAGCACCATCCGACCGGGCACACTTACAAGGCCAAGTAGTTGCGTGTCGACCCAGTGGCGATGTACCTTTAGACTGAGTTCTGCGAACAACAGAAACCGTAAGATGTTCGGCTCATGGCACGTATGCACTCCACCTTCAGACTTGCGGGTCGGAAAGATTATGTCAGCGCAGATGGCCGACGCTTCCACTTTGTGCGGGAGCTCCGCGCTCGCGATCGGCGCGATGGGGCAAAAGAGGCATCTGGAGAAGCACGGATTCCCTCTCCCCGTTCGCGCACTTCCGCGCACGGGGAGAGGGTTAGGGTGAGGGGCGGCAACACGCACGCGTGTTTGTCGGGAGCCAATCAATGCGCCGTGCACAACCTTGGCTAACCAACCGTTCACGTGTTTTGCGCGCTAACGAGACGTCCGCTGAAGACCGGGTTTGGCAGGCAATCCGGAGCCGGCAGCTCGGCGGGTTCAAATTCGTGCGGCAATTACCGGTTGGTCAGTATTTCGCCGATTTCACCTGCCGGGAATGCAGAGTTATTTTTGAAATTGATGGCGCAACTCACAGCACTGACGCAGAATTAGCGGACGACGCAGTTCGCTCGGCGTTTCTCATTGCAAATGGTTTTCGGATTTTTCGCGCACACAACGCAGAGATATTTGAAAACCTCGACGGCGTGCTTGATACTCTGCTGGCGTTCATGGAAGCAGCTGACGCCAGCGGAGACACGGAGTTTGCGGCCGCCCCTCACCCTAACCCTCTCCCCGTTGCGAAGGGCAACGGGGAGAGGGAATAACGGCGGTGTATCGGTCGATCCGGGCAGAAAGAAAATCGTGACTGATGCATTCAAAATTCTCGTCGACAAAGAGGGGCTCTTGCAGCGCCTCTGCAATGCATGCTCGTAGATCGTCACTTCCGCTGTTGGTCAATCGCGCTAAATTCTAAGCACGGTGAAACAGGCCGCACGATGGCGGCTTGTGAGCCGTCTTCGTCGGTGAAAAGAGAATTCGGCGCCTGGGGCTGCCCCTCACCGTGTTTGCCTTTCTGTGAGGGACAGGGAGGGCCATCTCGGGCCGTGTTGATGGCGTCGATGCTCATCGCGCCGGGATGCGTTGGATGCTCGCACCCAGGGCATTCAGCCGTTCGTCGATGCGTTCGTAGCCGCGTTCGATCTGCTGGGCGTTGTTGATCGTCGAGGTGCCTTCGGCGCACAGCGCTGCCAGCAGCATAGCCATGCCGGCGCGGATATCCGGGCTTTCGACGCGGGCGGCGCGCAGCTTGGAGGGGCCGGCGACAACGGCGCGGTGGGGGTCGCACAGCACGATGCGCGCGCCCATGGCGATCAGCTTGTCGACAAAGAACATGCGGCTTTCAAACATCTTCTCAAAGACGAGAATGACGCCGTCGCATTGCGTGGCGGTGACCAGCGCGATCGACATGGTGTCGGCTGGAAAGGCCGGCCAGGGCTGGTCTTCGATCTTCGGGATATGCCCGCCCAGGTCCTCACGGATGCGGCGCGACTGCTCGGCCGGCACGATCAGATCATCGCCGTGCGCATGCGCGACGATGCCGAGGCGTTCAAAGCCCATCAGCGTCGAGCGCAGGTGCTCGATGCCGGCGTTCTTGATGGTGATCTTGGAGCGCGTCACCGCGGCAAGGCCAATGAGCGAGCCGACTTCGATATGGTCGGGGCCGATGCGGTGACGCGCGCCGCCCAAGGGCCGGCCGCCGTGGATGGTCATGGTGTTGGTGCCGATGCCGTCGATCTTGGAGCCGATGGCGACGAGGAATTTGGCGAGGTCCTGGACGTGGGGCTCGGAGGCGGCGTTGCGCAGTACGGTGGTGCCTTCGGCGACGACGGCGGCGCACAGCGCGTTCTCGGTGGCGGTCACGCTCGGCTCGTCGAGGAACACGTCGGCGCCTTTGAGTTTGGCTGCCTTGAAGACGTAGTTGCGGTCGGCGGAGACGGTGGCGCCCAATTGCTCGAGCGCGAGGAAGTGCGTGTCGACGCGGCGGCGGCCGATGACGTCGCCGCCGGGGGGCGGCAGCACGCAATAGCCGGTGCGGGCCAGCAGCGGTCCGGCGAGCAGGATGGAGGCGCGGATCTTGAGGCAGAGTTCAGGGTCGAGATCGACGGCGCGGACGGTACGCGCGGTGATGGTGAGCTGGTTCTGCTCGGTCCAGGCGGCGTCGGCGCCGACGAAGCGGACGAGGTCGACGAGGGTTTCGGTGTCGCGGATGCGCGGCACGTTGTCGAGAATGACGGTCTGGTCGGTCAGCAGGGAGGCTGCAATGATCGGCAGGGCGGCGTTCTTGTTGCCGCCCGGTTCGATGGTGCCGGAGAGCTTGCGGCCGCCTTCGACGATGTAGCGGACGCTTTCGCCCGGTGCTGGTGCCGACATGATCAATCCTCGTCTCGTTCCCGGCCGTGCCGTTCGCCGTAGGTTGGGTTAGGCGCCCTTCAGCGCCGTAACCCAACAGTCCAGCCGCAGTGCCTGCTCTATTGCCCGATGTCGGTGCGCCAGGCGTTGGGTTACGCGGCCGGAAGGGGCCGCTAACCCAACCTACATGCCACCCCGACACCTCGTCAGATTCGCGTGAATTTAGCCATGGCTTGCCGGAACGACAAACCGGTCCGCAGCAGGGCTTCGGCGGCCGCGTCGTCGCGGGCGTAGGCGGTGGCCTTGGCGGCGACGTCGGCTGCGTGCTCTGCTGGGATGACGACGACGCCGGAGCCGTCGGCCACGACGATATCGTTGGCGCGGACGCGAACGCCACCGCAGCGGATGGTGCCGCCGAGCTCGGCCAATTGCAGCCGCGTGCGGCCAGTCAGCGGCGTCATGTGGCGGGCGAACACGGGCAGGCGGTGCTGGAGCATTTCTTCCTGGTCGCGGACACCGCCATCGACCACCAGGCCGCCGAGCCCCTTGACGGTTGCCGCCAGCGTGGCGAGCCCGCCCCAGGTGGAGACTGCGTGGCCGCCCATATCGACGACGATGACGGTGCCGGGCGCTGCCGCATCGATCATGTGGCCGACCTTGAAGTCGGCGCTCTGGTAATCGCCGCGGGCGCCGACGACGTGGCGGACGGTGACGGCGCGACCGACCGCGCGGGTGGCGGGCACGATCTGGCGGAGGCCGGCCATAACACCCTCGAAGCCAATGTCATCCAGCGCATTGGCGATGGTGGGCGTGGCGAGGGCGCGGAAGGCGTCGAGCCCGGCGTCTGACTTGGATGTGGGCATTCGGGTGCTTGCCTCAGGTTTGAGCCGCGATCCAGGTCGAGAGGCGGTGCATGGCTTCCTCCATCTGGCCGGGCGCGCGCAGGAAGCAGACGCGGAAGGTGCCCTCGCCACCGTCGCCGAAGGCGGTGCCCGGCGCGAGGCCGACGTTGGCCTCATCGACGATGCGGAGGGCCGCCTGCAGCGTATCGCCGATGCCTTCGATGGCAAAGAAGGCATAAAATGCGCCTGCGGGGGCGACATAGCGGACTGTGTTGAGGGGTTGCAAGGCGGCGCTGACGATGGCGAGGCCGTCGCGGGCGCGGGCGACCATCTGCTCGACGAAGGCGTCGCCCTCGTTGAGCGCTGCGATGGCGCCGCGCTGCATGAAGGAGGCAACGCCGGAGGTGTTGTACTGCACGAGGTTTTCGATCACCTGGCCCAAGGCGGGCGGGGCCTGCAGCCAGCCGATGCGCCAGCCGGTCATCGCCCAGTTCTTGGAGAAGGTCTGAGCGAACAGCACGCGATCATCCGGCGTGATCAGATGCTGGAAGCTCGGCGCCATGCCGCCTTGGTAGTGGAAACGGCCGTAGATTTCGTCGGCGAGAATCCACAGGCCGTGTGTGCGGGCGAACTGCAAGATGGCGGCAAGGTCGCTTTGGCTGGCCACCCAGCCGCTCGGGTTGGCGGGGGAATTGATCACCAGCACGCGGGTGCGCGGCGTTACGGCTGAGAACAGTCGATCGAGATCAAGCCGCCAGCCGGTGGGGCCGAGAGACATCGTCACGGGCTTGATCGTCGCGCCCGTGGTTTCGACCGCGCCGCGGAAGTTGGGCCAGGCGGGGGACGGCACGATGACCTCGTCACCGGTGCCGACGGTCATCTGGAAGGCGAGTTGGATCGCCTGCATGCCACCGCCGGTGACGAAGAAGGTCTCGGGCGCGAAGGGCCGGTGATAGTGGCGTGTGTGATAGGCGGCGAGCGCCTCGCGCAACGGGGGCAGGCCGCGCTGGTAGGTGTAGAATGTTTCACCGCCGAGCAGGGCGGCGCTGGCGGCTTCGGCGATGAAAGGGGGCGTGGGCAGGTCACCTTCGCCGGCCCAAAGCGGGATCAGGCCGGGTTTGGTGCGGCCATGGTTGAAGACGCGAACGATGCCGCTCTCGGGCAGGCGCGCTGCCGAGGGACGGAGGCTATCCAGCAGGTGTTGGGAGGACGTATCTGTGCCCATGATTGCGGTCTCTTGATTGCGGTCTCTCGGCTCTCCGGCTCTCGGCCTGCTGCACAGACGCTTAGCGACAACGGCTGGGCGCGACAACGGGGTGGCGTGCAGGGCTCTGGGCATGGTGGCGTTTGCGCAGCGGCTGCCGCTGGCGCACAAGATGTGACGGGCACTTGGTTTACCCCACGTTCGAGACACCCATGGTTTCCACCGTCGTTTCCACCGTCGCTGCCGGTGCTGCTGATTTCCAACTGGTGCCGATCGGGCATGTGCGTACGCCGTGGCGGAAAGGGGATTGCCCCAAGAGCACGCGGGCGGCGCGGGAGACGGGGCGGGCGGCTGAAATTATGATCGAGGCTCAGTACCGGTCCGGACTGGTCGGGCTGGAGCGTGCCAGCCATCTGATTGCGCTGGGCTGGTTTGCTGGAGCCAGCCGCGACGCGCTGGTGCTGCAACCCCAGCATCTGGCCGAGCCGCAGGGGTGTTTCGCCTTGCGCAGTCCGGCGCGGCCCAACCCCATCGGCTTGTCGATCGTGCGGGTCACGGGGCTGGATCGGGCGACGGGGGTGATCGGTGTCGAGGCGCTGGACTGGTTCGACGGCACGGCGGTGATCGACCTCAAGCCCTATTATCCGGTCAACGACCTTTATCCAGAGGCATCGATCAGGGAGCCGCGACGGGTGGTGGGCGGTGCGTGAATGGCCGCTTTACGGGGGCGCGCGAAGCGGGCACAACTCCGCCGCAAAGTCGGGGACAAACTGTGGGACGCCTCTGGGTAACCTGGGATGTTCTGTTCAGTGCCGGTTCTGCCCTGTGGCGGAGCACTCCAGAGCGACAAGCCGGCTTCGCTCGCCGTGAGATTGTGATCGATGATGCTGCCGTTCTCATCTGAAGGATTGACCGCTGCAGGTTCCGGAGGCGCGCGCTCCGTGGCGATGCGTGGGATGCTGGCGACGGTGCTGGTGGCGTTCGGCGTTATGCTGGGGGCGATGGGGCAGGCGTTGGCGGCCGATCCGGCCATCGTGTTCCTCGACCGGGTGGCCAAGGAGGCGATCGCGGCGTCGCGCTCGCGCAGTCCGGCGGCCTTGCAGGGGGTGATCATGCGCTACGCCGACGCGAGCCAGATCGGGCTGTCCGCGCTGGGCGACTATCGCAATCGCCTCGAGCCGGCTGACCGCGAAGCGTATATGTCCGGCATGGTGCGCTTTATCGGCCGGTATGCGGCAACGGAATCGCCGAAATACCCGGTGGCGCGCGTGACGTTCACGCCGGAGGTGCGGCAGACGCGCTCGGGCACCATCGTCGACAGCAGCGTGATCATGCAGGACGGCACGAGTTACGACGTGGCGTGGCTGCTGACGCGATCCGGCACGTCCTATCGTATTCGCGACGCGCAGGTGATGAGCTTCTGGCTGTCGTCGTTCCTGCAGAAGCTGTTCGAAGATTACATCCAGCAAAACAATGGCTCGGTCAAAGCCCTGGTCATGGTGCTGCAGCGGCATTGATGGGCGGGTGCCGATGATCGGGCACGGGGCCGCATCTGTGCGCGCGAAGAGGCGTCGAATGCGGTTATTGGCAAGCGCTGCCACTCTATTGTGATGCCCGGCAGCAGCGCACAGTGTGGGATTTTGGCTGCGGTGGTCGTTGAGGCGGCTGCCTTACTGCGCGGGGATGCAGAAAGCCCGCGGAACCTATCGGTCCCGCGAGTTCTTTTCGTCGTCGCATGGGTTGACCGACTTCCGTTAGCGCTGCTTGTGTTGCGTTACGATAGTGGTGTGAACAGGGAACGAGGTCACATGCCGACTGTCATGCGCATCGGACCCTATCGATTCTTCTTCTACAGCAACGAACGGGGCGAGCCGGCCCATATTCACATCCAACGCGATCAGTCGCTCGCCAAGTTTTGGTTGAACCCTGTTACCCTGGCCAGTTCGAAGCACTTCGCGGCATCCGAGTTGACGGTGCTTCGGCAGCACGTCGAGCATCACCTGCAAGCACTACGGGAGGCTTGGAATGAGTACCACGGTAACTGAGCGCACGCCGTTGGCGTCGGCGGTGACCTTCAGTCCCGCCGAAATGACCGTGACACTCGTCGACGGGCGGCGTCTGACGGTGCCACTCGTCTGGTTCCCTCGGCTCACCGACGCATCGCCCGAGCAATTGTGCAAGTTCGAGTTATTGGGCGACGGCGAAGGGATACATTGGCCGGAGCTGGACGAGGATTTGAGTGTGGCGGGGTTGTTGCGGTGACTGGGCAAATGCGGAAGTCGCGGAACCGTAGGGCGCAATAGCGTTGCAGCGTATTGCGCCGTGGCGCCGTGCGATCAGGCGTCGGTTGCGATCGAGTGTTGGTCCCGAGCCGCGGCGGATCGCCCAGCCCCGGCGCAATACGCCCAAGGAGGCTATTGCGCCCTACGGCTCGTTGAGGAGATCCGCCGATGCTGGTAATTTTTTGCGGGCTGCCTGGAACCGGCAAAACGACGTTGGCGCGGATGCTCGCGAGACAACTACAAGCGACATATCTGTGTATCGATACAATTGAAGATGTGCTGCTCGCGACGGATAGCGTGTCTGGCGATATTGGCCCTGAGGGCTACCGCGTGGCTTATGGCGTTGCGGAGGACAATTTGGCATTGGGTAGAACGGTTGTGGCCGATTCCGTCAACCCGATCCGGCTTACGAGAGAGGCATGGCGCGATGTGGCGAGGCGCGTTGGCGTCCGGTTTGTTGATGTCGCCATAAGCTGCCGAGATCACCGACAGCATCGGAGCCGGATTGACGCGCGACCAACCGGTACCCGTGGCTCGGACTGGGAGAAAATCCAAAAACGGGAATTCGATGCCCTGGACGGGGGAGATATCGCGGTCGACACGTCAGTGCAAACCATCGAGCAAAGCTTCTCTGACATAATGACAGCCATGCGTGGACTGCCATGACGACTAAGTCGGCAGCCCTGGCTCAATCACGACGACATTCGCGCCGCGCCCCGCACACAAAAAAGGCCGCCTCGGATTGCTCCGGGGCGGCCTCGTTTTGTGAACGCGTTAGCGTCGGACTGCTTACATCAAGACAGCTTACATCATGCCGTCCATGCCGCCCATGCCGCCCATGCCGCCGCCGTGGCCATGGCCGCCGCCTGCACCCTTCTTGGGGGCTTCAGCGATGCCGGCTTCGGTGGTGATCATCAGGCCAGCGATGGATGCTGCGTCCTGCAGAGCGGTGCGCACGACCTTGGCCG
>JANYHP010000385.1 GCA_025359005.1 Hyphomicrobiaceae bacterium
GTGCGACCAATCCCAATCTGCCGCGCCAGGTGGACGCGGCGCTCCCCTATGTGCCGATCCCGGCGCACTACAGCCCGGCCGCACCGACGAGCACGGGCTCGCTCACCCAGTTGAGCGAAGCAGAAGCCAACGCGATGATCGCACGGGCCGTCTCGGACCACGAGATGCGCCGGCAGTAGGCTGCGGAGCTGGTGCCGCTGCCATCGGCCATCAGCGATGGAGCGGGCCGTGCGCGCTCGGACTTAAGCTTAATTCGGCACCAGCTTGGTTAAAATATTCAGCCAACAGAGTTAATCGATTCTTTGCGGTCTAATTGACGATTCTGTGCGTTTCGACCTGTTTCGGCCACTACCCTAGCCACCTCGATCGAGATGGCCACCAGCGGCCTTCCCTGTCGATCTAGCGACCCTTCCAGAGGGTGATTCTCGGACCGGATTCCCGAGCGGGATTTTCGGCGGAAATCTCGGTTCGGAGGCGGTTAAGCTTACTGATTTCCAAGATCGAGGCCGCTGATTGCGGCCGCCAACGCCGCCTTATACCAACGGTCAAAACGATTGACCGTTGGTACTTGTTTTCGATTGCGCGTGCCGACACCGCTACGCGGAGCCGGCCGGCACGCGCGGTCAGCGGCAGCGTCAGTCATAAATTTTGGCGGTCAGTATCACCCCGGCATGCCCTTCTCGATGAGGCGGGCCCAATAGCTGATGCCGTGGGGAATGGCGGCGTCGTTGAAGTCGTAGGCGGGGTGGTGGCAGGCGGCCGTGTCGCCGTTGCCGATCCAGATCATGTTGCCCGGCCGCGCTTCCAGCATGAACGAGAAATCTTCGCCGGCCATGATGGGCGGAACGTTGGCTTCGACACGATCGCGCCCCGCGACCTCGGCTGCCACCGAGACCGCGAACTCCGTCTCGCGCGCATGGTTCACCGTGCAGGGATAGTTGCGCTTGTAGTCGACGGTGGCTTTGGCGCCATAGGCGGCGGCGATGCCGTGAACGGTCTCGATGATGCGCTTTTCCATGAGATCACGCGTTTCGGGCAGCAGCGTGCGCACCGTGCCGAGCAGCTTCGCGGTTTGCGGGATCACGTTGTGGGTGAAGCCGCCGTTGAGTGCGCCGATCGTCACAACCGCCGACTTCAGCGGATCGACGTTGCGGGCGACGATGGACTGCAGGGCCAGCAAAACATTGGCAGCGACCACCAGCGTATCGACGCCCTTGTGCGGCTCGGCGGCATGCGCGCCCTTGCCTTCGATTTCAACCTCCAGAAAGTCGGCGGCGGCCAGCAGCGAACCAACCCGCGTGCCGAACTGGCCGACGGGCATGCCCGGCGCGTTGTGCATGCCGTAGACTTCCTGCACGCCGAAGCGGTCCATCATGCCGTCATCGACCATGGCCTTGCCGCCGGCGCCGCCCTCTTCCGCCGGCTGGAAGATGACGATGGCGGTGCCGTTGAAGTTGCGCGTCTCGGCGAGGTATCGGGCGGCGCCCAGCAACATGGCGGTGTGGCCGTCGTGGCCGCAGGCGTGCATCTTGCCTTTGACCTTGGAGGCGTAGGGCAGGGCAGTGATTTCCTCGATCGGCAGCGCATCCATGTCGGCGCGCAGCCCGATGACGCGGCCGGAAGCGGTGTTGCGCCCCCTGATGACGCCGACAACGCCGGTCTTGCCGATGCCGGTGACAACCTCGTCGCAGCCGAAGGCCTTAAGCTTCTCGGCGACGATGGCGGCGGTGCGGTGCACGTCGTATTGCAGCTCCGGGTTCTCATGCAGATCGCGGCGCCATGCCGTCACATCTTCATGCAGAGCGGCGACGGCATTGATGATGGGCATGGAGGCTCCAGCGCTGTTGGGGGACTTGGCCGCGAAACCTGTTGCCGGTCGCGCATCGCCGCGCATTGAGCCCCGCGGCGCGCGGGCTGTCAAACGAGTGCGGTGGGCCGATGGCCAACTGCGGGATGACGGGGGGGGCCCCAAGCCCCGAGCCAGCCCTGCCCATCTGGTCCTTCGGACCGTCACTGACGGTTATTAG
>JANYHP010000178.1 GCA_025359005.1 Hyphomicrobiaceae bacterium
GGACGAGATGCTGCTGCAATGCCTTTTCGCAGTAATTGCCGGCGCTGAGAGTTGGGTCGAGATCGCGGAGTTCGGGAAGAAGAAGCTTGAGTTCCTCAGGCGCTTTGCTGAGTTCACCGAGGGCACGCCGAGCCACGACCAATTCGGCAATCTGTTTGCAGCCCTCGACGCCGAAGCGTTCCAGGGATGCTTCATCGCCTGGGTCGCCTCGCTGACCAAGCTCGGCCCCGACATTGTCGCCATCGACGGCAAAACGCTGCGGCGCTCTTACCAGGAAGGCGGGGCCAAGGCGCCGATCCATATGATCTCGGCGTTCTCCAGCCGTCAGCGGATGGTGCTCGGCCAGCGCAAGGTCGCCGACAAATCCAACGAGATCATCGCGATTCCGGAGTTGCTCGATCTGCTCACCGTCAAAGGCGCAATCGTCACCATCGATGCGATGGGTTGCCAGAAGGAGATCGCCGCCAAAATCGTCGACAAAGGCGCCGACTACGTGCTCGCGCTCAAGGGTAATCAGGGCTCCTTGCGCGACGACGTCGAACTGTTCTTCACCGAACAGAAAGAACGCGGGTTCGCCGACGCTGCGATGAGCCGCCACCAGACGCTGGAAAAGAGCCATGGCCGCATCGAAACACGCACGTATTCAGCCGTTTGCGCCATCGGCTGGTTGACGCAACGTCATGGCTTTGCCGATCTCAAAAGTATCGTCATGGTCGAGAGCATCCGCGAAATCATTGGCGGAAAAACAGAGCAGGAAACCCGCTACTATATCTCATCGCTGGCAGCCGACGCGGCGCGTCAGGGCGATGCCATTCGCAGCCACTGGGCGGTCGAAAGCCACCATTGGGTGATGGACATGGTGTTCCGCGACGACGAGTGCCGGATCCGCCGCGCCAATGCGCCGGCCAACTTCGCGACCATCAAGCACATCGCGGCCAATCTAATGCGCGCCAAGATCGACAAGAAATCGATGCGCGTCAAACGCCGCCTCGCCGCCTGGGACGACGCCTACCTCGAAAGCATCGTCACAGGGGTGGGGTAAAATCGTTCATGCGATTCCCCTGCCGGTTCGAGCAGCGCCATTCAAAGAATCCGTCTCGTGACCGTCTTGATAGCCGCTGCCCTGTCCTCGCGAAAGTTCTCGCGGGCTTCGCGGACGGCTTTGCCTGCTCCAGCTGGCGTTTTTCGCGAGGGCCGATTCCCGCCGTTCTCCGCGCTCGGTCGTGACGCGCGCCTTCGAGTGGCACGATAGCACGCGGTCGCGGTCATGTTCAGGCAGCAACGCGCCTGGCGATCGATGGGCATTTTGGACGTAACCGTCCGGCCGAGACCGAAGGTCTGGTGGGCCGCCGGGCGTTTTCACGTCGCCTTCCTTCGTTGCGTGCCAAGTCATGCCATTTGAACAGGTGATCGCGAACCCGCGTTCGACCAAAGCCAGATAGGCTGGCACCTCTGTGTTACCCGCGACCAAAATCCTCATCGGCGCCTCCACGTATGGCGACAACGTCGTTGCGGGATCAATTCAGCAAGCGCGGCACGGCAGCTGCGAATTGTGTCGCAGCTCCTGGGAGTATCAACCGCCCGTGCTCCTCCTTCGCGACCGCAAGCTTGCGGATCTGGCGAACGAACTTCATCGCCGTCTGCTCCACGAGCGGTCAGTTCCAGTCGGTTGGCGGCAGTTCTTCAGGATAGGATTGGGCCCACTTCATTGCACGCTTCTCGGTGCTGCAGACGATCCTGGATGGGCGCAGTCCGTCCGCGGTGATGTCGTTCAATTGCAATGTTATCAGCCCCCAGGCGGTCAGCTCGAAACGGTGTGTGCCCAAGTTGGCCGACGGCGAGAGTTCAATGCGCCGCGGGCGCACTCGCTTGGACGCGACGACCGGCCATATTCGAATATGGGACCACCGCTCCGACAACGTCGTGTCCTTTCGTTGCCAACTGGCGGCCACCTCGGCCCAGCTATGAAATTCCCGCAGTTCGTGCTCCGGCACGGAGTACGCTTCGAAGACGCGGCATGTGCCTTCCGCGAAGACAAACTTTAAGATCGTTTCGAAGTCTGAAGAGTCACCGTAAAAGTAGTAGTCCGTCATGGTATAAATCTCGACCGAACTCTGTTGCCGGCGCAATTCTTGGCCGTTGTCGAAGTGCAGCATTTATTAACAATGGCTTGCAAAGTGTCGACAACCAAATTGGGCAGCGATTAACCAATAAAGTGCCAAACGCATCGGACGGACTGTGAGCAGCTGTATGCATAGCGGGACTGGCACATCCAACGCGCAGCAACGCTTGTCTGCGATCGTAGAGACCACCTATGGCGTCTTTGCCAAGTATCGCCCCGGCAAAGCGTTGAATGTGTGCCACTGCAATGTTTGCCTCGATAGCGGCGGTGAGACGGCACTGCTCGCGACGCCGCTACGCTCGATTTCGGCAAAGCTACTCGGGCAGTACACCGATGCCGTGTCCGCCGGGGAGGAGCCGGAATGGTCACAGGAAATGCGCTATTTTTTGCCTCGATACTTCGAACAGATCGCTGCAAACGACCCGCCGGATCCTATGGGGCTCGCGATCTGCTTGCGTTGATTAGGCGAGCTAGATTGGCGCCGGTCCTGGCCGGCGCCCGAGGTCGAGGTGATCGACATGTTCTTCGACGCCTTTATTGCAGCCGCCGTCGCCCGTACCGACTCGTGGCCGGTGCCCTCAGTCAGCGTCTGGTTCGATTTGCGAGAGGCACTGACCATGATCGTCACGGCCGGTGGGGCCTCACGCGCGTGCTCGACGCTTGGGATAGAGCCTCCGATGCGGCAGCCGTGCTCCACATGGCGGCTCAGCGCAGCAATGTGCGCCCTGGTCCTGCCCGCCTCATCGATGCCCACCTCACAGGTCAATTTGCTTCAGCCGCTGAAACGATCTGTGCGTTCTTGTCACGTCCCGAGGTGGATCGACGGCTCGAAGCGGCGTTCTTTGCCGCTGACGATACACATCTGCAGCAGCTTTTGTCGGACGCTATGTGGGCCATGTAGGGTGCAAGAGGAGCACTCAACGTTTGTCGGCGGTGCGAACATCGAGCACTTGCCGCGTGTCTTGGTCGATTTCGACTGTGGTCGCCGCGCCGACTGTCGGCGTCATGTAGATGCGCACGCGGCGCCCGTCGATCTTGTGTACGCCGACGAGCACCAGAGGGACATCCAACCCTCGATGCAGCCTTGCTGCTTCAGTCGCGATGGGCAGGCCCCAGTCTTCGTCCGGAGTTTCGATCAGTCGCGGGAACAGGCGTTTCAACGTCTCGACGGGCGCTTCATAAGCAGACCGTTGGGTCGACTCCGGGATGGCGTTGCCGTATATTTTGCAATAGTTTAGCGGCGTTGCCGTAGAGAAAGCAAGGAGTGCATCTTTCATGGCACGCATCGGTGGCGCGACATTCGCGTGGCAATCCGACTACGGGCAGTTTTATCTCATCGACTGCGCGGACAAGACGTTCAAAGCCCCCGTCGACATGACGCACGAGATCATGGCGCGCAACTACGCAGTGATGCCCTCGGGTTTCGTCATCTATACCAACGATTGTCTGCAACAGCATATCCGCATCGCCATTCACAGCGTCGAACCCATTGCGCCGCCACTTGAAACGGTCAGCCAACGGCCATGGACCGCGGTGCAGACGTTGCAAGCGATGTTCCCGTCGCGGCGCTTCACAGTTTCGAGTCCGTCGTTTCCTGATACGTCGGCCGGCCCGTTCTTCTCGGTTCCGAT
>JANYHP010000482.1 GCA_025359005.1 Hyphomicrobiaceae bacterium
GGCTGCGAAGCCGGCCTTGTCGACATCGGTAACGACCTTGACGCCGATCGACGTCAGCTTGGTCTGAGATTGCTTTTCAAGCTCCAGCGCCTTGCCGGGCTCTACCTTGGCGACTTCGTCGGCGGCGGCCTGCACCCAGCCCTGCTGTTCGGGTGTGAAGCTGTTCCACAGCTTGTCGCTGATCCAGAGGAGGCTGTTGTTGGCCTCATGCTCGGTCATGTTGAGGATGGGCGCGACTTCGTAGTGCTTGTTGACGAGGAAGACGTTGACGCCGTTCTCGGCCGCTTCGACCACGCCGGTTTGGAGCGACGTGTAAACGCTGCCGAACGGCATGTGCACTGTCTGCGCCCCATAGACGGGGAACGTCGCGTCCTCGGTGGCGGTGGCCTGCACGCGGATCTTGAGGCCCTTCATGTCCTCAACCTTATGGATCTCCTTCTTGGAGTAGATGTAGCGGAAGCCAAGCGTCGCCAGCGCGAGCGCCTGGGCACCTGGGACGGTTTCCTTGATCATCGCGCGCACGGCGCCGGACACGCCCGGGTCGGCCAGCGATTTGCGCAGATGGTCCTCGGAGCGGAACAGGAAATGCAGCGAGAAGACGCCGGCCTGCGGGCTGACGGTGGCGGTGTTGGCGGTCGACGTGATGGCGAAGTCGAGATCGCCGGCTTTGAGGAGCTGTAGCAACTGCGGTTCCTGGCCGAGCTGGCCACCGGGATACTGCTCGATGAGCAAGGTATTCTTGGAAAGCTCGGCGAGTTTGGCGGCGAAGACGTCACCGGCGATGCCATAGCCCGTTGCTTTTGGCTGGTCGTAGGCGAACCGCATGCGCTTTTGCGCCTGTGCCTCACCCGGTAGTGCGGCAGCAGCCGCAATGGCCCCGAGTGCCGCAACCGCATACCCCCGCCAACCCGGCGCTAACCACTTCGACATCTGCTGTTCCTCCCGTTGATTTCCTGACGTCCACGTTGCTCGTGGATCGAATTGCGCGGCCCGCGGCGCCGGCCGTATGCGCGGCTGGCCGCGCCGATGGCTCTGCGCCTCGGTCAGTTCGCCGCATCAGACGCTAGTCGCAGGATTGGTGACGACGCAAGCGTTTCCTGACGTGCGTGTCGCCTCAGCCACTTTTTTGGAGTGCGCGCCGCTCGGCGATGGCGCCAACCGGGAGGCCCGCGGCGCTGGCCTTCAGTATTCTGCGTCCTGGTTCGGATCGATGTGCGCACCGGGCGTCGACTGTCGGCCGTAGCGGGCGCCGGCCAGCAGCCCGAGCACAGCGCCCAACGCGGCCGTATACGGCAGCACGGGTGCGACGCAGCTGTCCGTCGCGCAGCTCGACCATACGACCGACGCGATGACGATACTGGAGAGCGCGCCAGCGATGGCACCGCACACTGCGCCCGCGACGCCGAAATACAGCGGCCGGAAGGCGGCGTTGTCCATCAACGGCTCGCTCTGGAGCGGTGTGTCGTCGGTTGGCATCGTCTGCGTGGCGGCTTCGGTGGCAATCGTATCGGTGTCGACTTCCTTTATTGCAGGCTTGCGGGCTGCGGCCCCGTCAGGGCGGAGAAGGTCGTCCTTCCAGATCGCAATATCATGCGGCCGATCGTCGGGTCGGTAGCGCAAGCCAAAGTCGATGGCCTGCGCGAAGGCGGATCGCAACTTGCTGCGCTGGGCCTCGGCGACGGGGACCAATTCATCACGCAGGGCGCGGCGGCCTGCTTCCGGCGGCGCAGTGCCCGTCGCCATCTGGTAAAGCAGAGCTGCCAGCGAGTAGATGTCTGAACGCGGCCCGATCAGCGCCGCGTCGCCTGCCGCCAGCTCCGGCGCCATGTAGGGAAGCGCATCGGCCGGTGGCGACACGGCGAGCCGCTTGCGCATGGCCACGCGTCCGCTGCCGAAATCCACCAGCACTGGTGAACCGGATTCACGCACGAGGATCGTGGAGGGCTGGATGTCGAGGTGGAGAATGGATTTGGCGTGCAGTACCGCCAAGCCATCGAGCAGCGGCTCGGTAAATTTGTCGAATTCTGCCTGGGTGAGGGGGCGGCGCAGCTCGTGCAGCCAGATGTCGACGCCGCGGCCAACCTCGTGCGGCATGACGCAGTAACCCGTACCGTTGCCCTCGAAGACCGAAAATACAGTCACGATGGACGGGTGCTTGATCTTGGCGAGGGTCCGCGCCTCGGTCAGGAAGCGGTCGAGACCGGCGGCGAAGATTGGCGTGCTGGCGGAGGACACGCGGACCGTCAGCCCGTCACGGAAGGCGATGGCGCGCGGCAGATACTCCTTGATGACGTAACGCCGGTTGGCCCCATCCGGCACCCCGATGTAGGTGATGCCGAATTCGCCTGCGCCGAGGACAGACTGGATCGACAGGTCGCCGACCCGCGTTCCCGTCGGCAACGGGCTGAACCGTTGAATGAGCACGTCACTCGGCGCGGCCGCCGGGGCATCGGCCGGCAATTTTCGCGCGTCATCGTGCATCAGGATATCCACGACCAGTTCCTCGAAAAGCTGAAAGCCACGACGGAGAAGATTGCCATCGGCTTGCCCGAGGACAATGTGCGCATGGGCCCGGTGATCAAC
>JANYHP010000495.1 GCA_025359005.1 Hyphomicrobiaceae bacterium
CGGCGAAGCGCACGGATGTCTTCTGCACCTTGCCACCGACTTCGATGAAGGTGGCCGAGGCCCCGTTGACCATGATGTCGGCGATGTCGTCACGCGCCAGCAGCGGCTCCAGTGGTCCATAACCCAGCACGTCGTTGCAGATATCTTCGAGCAGCTCTTCCTGCTCTGCAATCGACATCACGACGTTCTTGAGCTGAATGATCTCGCTCACGATGTCGCGGATTTCCTCGCGCGCGGCCGGCGCGTCGAGCTTGGCGAGCTGCGTCAGATCGATGGTGTCGATCAACGCGTTGAACACCGTCGTCTTGACGTCGTAATACTCTTCCGAGTGACGCCGTTCGGTGGGCGCCGGCGCGTCAGGCTTCTTTGCCGGACGCGCTTCGGCTGTGGGCGCCGCCGGGCGCTGCGCCTCGGCTGGCTTCATCGGCACGGCAGCGGGCGCCGGGGCGACACTCGGTGAAGTCAGACGCTTGACGCCGTCACCGGCGGACCGTTTGCCAAACATGTTCGTCGCTCCCTCAGCGCTTCAGCTTGAGTTTTTGCAGGAACCCGCCCGACTGGGGCTTTTCCTTCTTCTCCGCGCGCGCATCCTTTCGGTTGGCGAGCGTGAGGGCTAGATCGCGCAGCTGCGGTGCGGCCTTCGCCTTGGCCGAAAACTCCTCGATCATCTGGCCGTTGTTGGAGGCCTGACCGAAATTCTCGCAGTCGAATTCGATGACCTGCAACGGTTCGACACCGAGCGCCGCGGCGAACTCCTTGACGGAAATCTCCGTACGCTTCGGCATGCCGGCCATGTTGATGACCAGGCGCGGCGCCCGGTCGTGGTTGCGGCTGGCCTTGATGAGATCCATCAGGTTCTTGGCGTTGCGCAGGTTGGCGAGATCAGGGGCAGCCGTGATGACGATCTCGTCGGCCTGCAGCAGCACGCGCTTGACCCACGGGCTCCAGGTGTGCGGCAGATCGATGGCCACGAACGGCACGTGCTGGCGAACCACGTCGATGACCACGTCGCAGGCATCGCCCGAAATATCGAAATCGCGATCCAGCACCACCGGCGCCGCAAAGATCGACAGCCGTTCCGTGCACTTGGTCAGCAACCGATCGAGCAACATCTCGTCGAGGCGTTCCGGTGACTGGAGCGCGTCGGCGATGCCCTGCACCGGGTCCTGATTGAAGTCGAGCCCGGTCGTGCCGAACGCGAGGTCGAGATCGGCGATGATGACATTGGTCTTGATCTGCTCGCTGAGTGACCAGGCGATGTTGTGGCAGATCGTCGATGACCCCACGCCACCCTTGGCGCCGATGAAAGCGATGACGCTGCCGACCGGCTCGGCGTCGGGACTGTTGTAAAGGTTCGACAGGCTCTCCATCAGCATCAACGGCGTGATCGGCGCGACGAGATATTCGCTGACGCCGCGCTTGAGCAGCTCACGATAGAGCAGCACGTCGTTGGCGTGGCCGATGACGACCACCCGCGTGCCGGCGTCGCAGAACTCGGAGAGATGATCCAGCTGAACGATCATATCAGACCGTTCCAGGCTCGATTCGATGATGATCAGGTTCGGCGTCGGGTTTTCCTGATAATGGGCGATCGCGGCGCCGATGCCGCCCATATGGATGGAGACATGCGTCTTCGACAGACGACGGTCTTCGGCCGCTTCCTGCAGCACTTCGGCGCTGTTTTCATCCTCGCAGAAGGCCTGGATGGAAATACGCGGGATCGGTCGGGCGCGCTGCGCGTGCTCGAGGTCGGCGCCGCCCAATTCAGGGGCGACACCGCCTTCGAGGTCGGTCTCTTGGACGGCGGTGGCTTGACGGCTCATGTGCAGCTCTCCTTCACGTCCACGTTACTTCGTTGCCCGCTCGTCAGAAGCGCGATTGGTCCCGCTCGGCTCGCCCTTCACGTACTTGCCCCAGGTGATGTCGCGCCGGTCGGCACTGGCGGGCGTCATCGTACGCGGACCCAACAGGTCCGCGGGGTTGGCGACCATGGCCGCCAGGTTCTTCTGCTGAGCGCAGCCGAAGTTCTCGTAGTTTAGATTACGAGAGGTTTCCGCAACGTTGCTGGGCCAGCGGCCGCACGTCGGTCCGTCCGCCGCATAACGCAGATAGGCAATGCGAACGGGCGGCTGCGGATCGCCGTCAGCGTGATAGGGTTCGATCGATACAGCGCTTTCGTTAAAGCCCTGGTCGGCCAGGATCGGCCTCAGGTCGGCCACCGCATTCATGGCCGCAATTTCGTTGGCCGAGCCGGACGGCACCGAGATGATCAATTTGCTGTTGCCTGCGTCGGCCGCGCGATACTTCGACAGGAAATCGATGACGGCCGCCCGTTGAGCAGGCACCAGCCCCGCAGCCCCACGTGCGACGCGCACCTGCATCTTGTGTTGCTGCTGCGAGACGACGATGGGGTGGCGCTCCTGCGGTGTGAGCACGACCTGCCCGGCATTGAGTTGTTCCTGGCGATCCGGCAAGAGGTGGTCGCAGCCACCCAGGCCAGCGGCCAGGACTGCCACGGTCGCCAGAACGCAAGCGCGCGAGGCAACCTGCTGCGTTAAGATAGTCTTCATGATGTTCTCCTCAGTCCCTCGGGGGACAGGAACAGGTGATTATTCGACGATGAAGCCGTAGTTGCCCTTCAGACCGCCGTCGGGGAGCTGACGACCCTTGCCGTAGACCCGGTTGAGATGGCCGAGGAAGTTGGCTTTCAAGTCTGAAGCGGCGGCGAGACCATCGTCGGGACGGGCGAGATTGGAGGC
>JANYHP010000511.1 GCA_025359005.1 Hyphomicrobiaceae bacterium
GACGCCATCTACATCCAGCCCGATCATGTCTTGGCGGAGATGGTGGCCGGCCTCGGCGCCCATGTGCATCCTGTAACGCGGCCCTTCGAGCCGGAGGGCGGCGCCTACGGCGGCAAGGGACCATTGCTCGACAGCCATCACGGCCATGCGCACGGGCACGAGCACGCCGGACACAGCCACGATCACCAGCCGCCAAAGGCCTGACAGATGGGGCTCGACGGCGTGCCATCCGATGCCCCGCCCGGTGCACGAGCCGGCGCCGCAATCGCCGCCGAACGGTTGCTGTTCCTATGGTTGTCGCCATCGTTCCCGGTGGGTGCGTTCGCCTACAGCCAGGGTTTGGAAATGGCGGCCGAGCATGGGTTCGTCCGCTCGCGCGCGGACCTGCAGGACTGGCTGTCGGCACTCATCCACCATGGCTCACTGCGCACCGATCTCATCATCCTCTCGGCAGCGCATCGCGGCACGAACGCGCGCGATCGCGAGGGCCTCGTGGCCGTCAACGAACTGGCGTGTGCGCTGCAGCCGTCCGCCGAGCGTCATCTCGAAACGACGCAGCAGGGTGGCTCGTTCCTCACGGCGATCGCGGGGGCCTGGACGACGCCGGAATTCGCGACAGTGCGCAGGTGGCTCGAAGGCCCCGTCGCTTATCCCGTCGCCGTCGCGCTCGCGGCCGCAGCCCATGGCATTCCGCGCGCACTGGTGCTTGATGCCTATGCCTTCGCGGGGGCCACGGCGCTCACCTCGGCCGCGATCCGCCTGAGCATCATCGGACAGACGGACGCGCAGCGAATACTTGCAGCCCTTGCCACAGACCTCAGCACTGCCGCACGTGCTGCGGAAACGCGGACACTCGACGATATCGGCACCGCCACCTTCTCGGCAGACCTCTGCTCCCTCGAACACGAAACCCAATATTCGCGGCTCTTCAGATCATGAAACGAGACCTCGCATGACATCGACAAACGGTCCCCTTCGCGTCGGCATCGGCGGCCCCGTCGGCTCAGGCAAGACGTCGCTGACGGCCGCGCTCTGTCAGGTCTTCCGCGCGCGCCACGACATCTGCGCGATTACCAACGACATCTACACGAAAGAAGACGCCGAAATCCTGATGCGGATGCAGGCACTGCCAAGCGAGCGCATCATGGGCGTTGAAACGGGCGGCTGCCCACACACGGCGATCCGCGAGGATTGCTCGATCAATCTGGCGGCCATCGCGACAATGCGGACAAAGTTTCCCGCCCTCGACCTGATCCTGATCGAATCGGGTGGTGACAATCTGGCGGCCACATTCTCGCCGGAACTGGCGGACCTCACCATCTACGTGATCGACGTGGCGCAGGGCGAAAAAATACCGCGCAAGGGTGGACCGGGCATCACGCGATCCGACCTGCTCGTCATCAACAAGATCGATCTTGCGCCCCATGTGGGCGCCGATCTCTCCATCATGGAGAGCGATACCAAGCGCATGCGCGGCGCGCGGCCCTACGTGTTCGCCAACGTGCGCGCCGGCCACGGCGTGGCCGAAATCGCAGCCTTCATCGAAAAAGCCGGTGGCCTAGGGTGACACTGACCGCCAAAATTTTGACTGATGCCGCCGCTGACCGCGCGTGCCGGCCGGCTCCGCGAGAGCGGTGTCGGCACGCGCAATCGAAGACAAGTACCAACGGTCAATAGTCTTGACCGTTGGTATGACACCTTACCGCGGTCGCGAAACCTCGGCCTGCGCGGCGATGAGATCGAGCGCCTGCTCGACTTTGTGCGTCTCCAGGCTGGCACGCAATTCGCGAATGACCAGCACAGGCCCCGCCATCTGGCCGTATTTTTCGAGCGCCATGAGGCGGATCACGTCGCGCCCATCGTTGACGACGTGCACCGTCCCGGCGGCCTGGTTGCCGCGCGCCCCATAGACCAAACTCGCGATTTCTCCATCGACGACGTAGTTCGTCACGAGAAAGCGCGCAGCCGTCGCCAACTTTCCCGCCGATATAGGATTGATGACGACGGCGCGGATGCCAAGCTCGGCCGCAGCATAGGCACATGCGCCGCCGCCCAGGGAATGACCGACGCACTCGGTCGAAAAGCCCTGCAACTGGTAGCGCTGGATCACCGAGCGCACATAAGTCTTGGCAAGATAGAATTGCTGCGGCGCCTCGGCCTTGATCAGCGCCTTCCAGACATCGGCCGCCAGAAAATCACGGCGCAGGTCCTGCGACCCCGCGACCGCAACGACGATCGTGCGGGTTGCCTCGTTGATGTAGGCGTTCGCCTCGAACCCCGCAGCAACGGCACCGGCCAACTCCGCGCCCGCAAGCGCGTCACGCGCGCGCTCCAGAATACGCCAATCGCCGCGCATCTCGAACGCGCTTTGTCCCGACAGCTTGCGCTCGTCGTAGGTGCGCGACGCCAGTTCGAGCTTCACCAGATCGAGCCTGGCCTGCGACCGTTCGGCAGCGACGATCAGCGAGGCAAAAGCATCGGTGGAGCCGTCCGGCTTCGCAGCATCCATCGGCCCGGGATTGAGCGCGCCGGTGACGATCGGACTGGTGACGGGGAGAGGCGCCGCCGACGCAGGAGCAACCGACACAAGGGCTGCTGTTGGCGTCGGAACAGCGAGAGCCGCCAAGGCAAGCGTCGCGAAGGCAGGCTTGGACGCATGCCGCGGCCGGCGCGCCACAGCCGGCTCGTTGTCCAGCATTCGCGCCAGATAGTCGAACAGCCATTCCGACGACGTATCCGTCGCCTCGGCTCGCTTGACACGCCGCATGGCCGTCGGCCGCCGCAAGCGGCGCGTTTCGCGCGCAGTCAGCATGCCGTCCGTGGGCACATACCGATAAGACAGCACGCCGGGCATCGCAGCCGGTGGTTCGGCGGCGGCAGGCTCCGCAGTGACAAACGCGAAAACCGCCGACGCGATGAGCACGACGGCCTGAGCCCCGCGAAATGTGGTTGATCGACCAAGGCGCACGTGTCCACTCCTGATGCTCGCGGAACGAGGCGAAACAACGCGTGAACAGACGCCGCCCGAATCACAGGCACCCTAGCAAGAGAAGCAGGTGGCGGACTGGTGCCAGCCCGAAGTTCTCAACATGGCAATTGAGGCGATCGCCATTTGCACCCCGACGTGGTGCGTCAGCGACTCAACGAGGATCGTCGTTGAGGCAGACAGATGTGTCGATGCCGGCTGGGTCGATCGCGTCAGCGCGGCCCGACATCGGGAGCGATGTGCCTGCCTCCGCCACGTCGCGCAGTGACTGCCCTCAAACAAAGTTAGCATCAGGCACGAAACGCAGCAGCCTAACGCGCGAGACCCGCCAGCGTCACGCCACGAGCGCCGAGCAGATGCTTTCAAACAGCGGCAGACCGCCGATGGAGCCCAGCGCCGCCTCGCAGGCGTTCTCCGGATGCGGCATCATCCCAAGAATGCGACCGGTGGAGTCGCAGATGCCCGCAATATTACGTTGCGCGCCGTTGGCGTTGGCCGCAGCCGTGATGCGGCCTTGGCCGTCGGCATAGCGAAAGACGACGCGGTTCTCACCGTCGAGCCGATCGAGCGTGGCTGCATCGGCGAAATAGTTACCATCGCCATGGGCGCAGATCATCTGCGCAATCTCGCCCTTTTTGTAGCGGGACGTATAGAGGGTCGCGGTGTTCTCGACGCGCAGCCAGACATCCTTGCAGATGAACTTGAGCGAGGCGTTGCGCTGCAGCACGCCCGGCAAGAGGCCCGTTTCGCACAAGATCTGAAAGCCGTTGCAAATGCCGAGCACGGGCACGCCGGCGCGCGCCTTGGCGATCACGTCGCGCATGATGGGGGAGTGGGCTGCCATCGCTCCGGTACGCAGATAGTCACCATAGGAAAAGCCGCCCGGCAGCACGATCAGGTCGGACTGCGGCACGACGCTTTCGGCGTGCCAAACGAGCGTCGCAGGCCTGCCCGATACGGCCCTGAGCACGTCGGCAACGTCATGTTCGCGGTTGGTGCCAGGAAAAACGATGACAGAAGCTCTCATGGCGTCTTCTCCGCTCTCGACTTGAAGCTGGCGAGAAAACCGTCAGCGGCTGCCTTGACCGCACCGGCGTCACTGGCCAGCGAACGCGCCATCAGCCGATAGCGATAGCCGGGCTGGATGACATAGCGCACGCGGGCGCGCCGTTCGGGCAGCCCCAGGAACTTGATTTCCGGGCAAGCCACATCGGCAGTCAGAATCGATGCCGAACCCTCTTTGGCAACGACGACGTCGGCGAGCTTGACCTTGCCCGCGTCGCTTTCACCGCAGACGGCTTCAGGCACGTCCTGGCGGAACTCGGCCTCGCCGTAGGGCTTGGCGTCGGCCGGAATGACTTCCGCATCGACTTCGAGGAGCAACGCGCTTGCGGCGGCCATTTCGGCGCTCTTGGCTTCATCGAAATCGGGCGCACAGATCGCTTCGAACGTACCCGGCCCCTCTTCCGAGCGGCACTCGCTGGGGACCGTGACCGAATACTTCAGTTCGGCGTTGTCGACGAGGCGCGGCTTGGCGGAGACCGTCGCTGACATCGCGCACAGCATTGCGACGACGAGCCAGCCGTGACCTGGGGTGTTTGCAGGCATGCGTGACACTCCTCAGGCCAACAATTCAAAGCTGTAATTCTCGATAACCGTATTGGCGAGCAGGTCCTTGCACATGCGCTCAACCGTGGCACGGGCCTTCGCCTCGTCGCGCTCGTCCAGATCGACCTCGATATACTTGCCCTGCCGCACGCCCTGCACGCCGCCGATGCCGAGGCCGCCCAGCGCGTTCTGGATAGCCTTGCCCTGCGGGTCGAGAACGCCCGTCTTCAGAGTGATCTTGATGCGCGCCTTCATGAATTGCCTCGTCGCTATGGCCGGAAAAAGTTAATGCCCAGCCTTTCGGCTGGGCACAAGACCTTACGCTGTCATTTTGCAGGCCAGGATGAGGACTGCAGTGTCTTGTCCACGGGCAGCAAGTCGCGCGTGCCCGATGGGAAGTGCAGTGCCGTGCGCCGCCGACCGCGACCAAATCCGGTTCGGTGTCAGGAGCGCACGAGGTGCAGTCAATGCGGCTTCTGTCCGTTAGAGGCGACCAGAACCGGCCCGGCGCCCTTCGGCCGTGGATTTTCGGTCAAAACGCCCAGCCGGCGCGCGACCTCCTGATAGGCTTCGAGGACGCCACCGAGATCCTTGCGGAACCTGTCCTTGTCGAGCTTGTCACCGGTGGCCACATCCCACAGGCGGCAGCTGTCGGGGCTGATTTCGTCGGCCAGCACGACGCGCACCAACTCGTTGTCGTACAGGCGGCCGAACTCGACCTTGAAGTCGACGAGACGGATGCCGATACCGAGGAACAGGCCAACCATGAAATCGTTAACGCGCAAGGCGAGGCTCATGACCTCGTCGATCTCCTGCGGCGTGGCCCAGCCGAAAGCCGTGATGTGCTCTTCAGACACCATGGGGTCGTTGAGCGCATCGGCCTTGTAGTAGAACTCGACGATGGAACGCGGCAGCGGCTTGCCTTCCTCCAGACCGAGACGCGTGGCTAGGCTGCCGGCCGCGACATTGCGCACCACCACTTCCAGCGGGATGATCTCGACCTCGCGGATCAACTGCTCGCGCATGTTGAGACGCTTGATGAAATGGGTCGGCACGCCGATTTCGCCGAGACGCAGAAAGAGGTATTCAGAGATCCGATTGTTGAGCACACCCTTGCCGTCGATCAGCGAATGCTTCTTGCCATTGAGGGCGGTGGCGTCATCCTTGAAATGTTGGATGAGCGTGCCGGGCTCCGGACCTTCGTACAGGGTCTTGGCCTTGCCCTCGTAGACGCGGCGGCGCTTGTTCATCTCATTCGTCCTTCGTACGTGTGTCTCGTCGTGCGGCGTAGGCAGGTGGCGACAGCCGAGAAAGTTTTGCGCGCTGTTCTTTTTGTTTTGCGGATCTCGTGCAGCGGTCGTCACGCTCATGCAGGCGTCAGTGTCTCAGCGAGGTGGCAGGTCTGCGAAGTCTTATCGTTGCGCCGCGCCTCTCTGACGCCTCGGGGTGGTTACAGGTGTCGATGATCAGTGCGCCGGATTGCGGGTTACAGTATGGCAGTGCGGTGTCTGGTAACAGCGTCAAGTCTAGCGGAACGAGGGGGGCGGCACAATGTTAACACTCTGCGACATGTCTTTCCTGGAAGCGAATCCACCGTTGACCACGAAACAAAGTTAAGTCATTGATTTAAATCGGAACAGCGCCCGTTTCGTAGCGACGAACAAGAGTTGCATGAAAGAGAAATAACAATCTTAAGGCGTTTAGACCACGCAATAAAACATCGTTTAAAAGGAATAGGCCCGTGACCACTTTCGATGACCGCGAAAAGGCGTTCGAGAACAAGTTCGCCCACGACGCCGACCTGAAGTTCAAGGCCGAACAGCGGCGCAACAAGATGCTCGCGGAATGGGTCGGTGCCAAGCTCGGCATGAGCGGCACGGCACTCGACGATTACATCAAGGCCGTGCGCAAGGCCGATCTCGCCGAGAAAGGCCATGGCGACGTCTTCGCCAAGGTGAAAGCCGATCTGGCCGCCAAGGGCGTAGCGATTGCCGACACCGAGATCCGCCAGCAGATGGGCGAATTCCTCGCCAAGGCCGTCGCCGACATCGAAACCGGCAAGGCCTGAGGCGGGGCCGCGGGCCGCGCGCGACATCCGGCGTTGGAGCGACGACCGCCGACGCGACGGTGCCGGCCGTCGCGCCGCGCACACCCGTCCCGTCGACGGACGGCAATCAACTGTCCATTAAGGCAAACAGCGCTTTTTCGAACGAGCATCGGCTCACGCGCGCAATTTTCATAAGTTCTTCAGCCGGTCGACGCACCTTGGACGGATCATTCAATGGTCACCGGATAGGTTATTCATGAGCGTCCGACCCTTATTGTCCGGTCTCGCAAAAAACGAGCGCGGCTCGACCGCCATCATCTTCGCGCTGTGCGCGGTGGCTCTGGCCGGCTTCGTCGGTGCAGCAGTCGATGGCGCCCGCTGGTTCTCGATGCGACGCCAGCATGCCCTGGCCGTCGACAACGCCTTGCTGGCTGCCGCCCGCCACCTCCAGGTCCAGCCGACCGATTCCGAGGGCGCTCTGGACAGCGCAGCTCTGCTCTACAAGACCAACCTCAAGAACGCGACGCAGCTGACCAACAACACGGTCAAGTTCGTGCAGGCCGACACGAACGCGTCGATCACGTTCACGGGCAAAGCGTACCTGACCACCTCGTTCCTGAACGTCGTCGGCATCCAAACCCTGGACGTGACGACCCCGGCGAAAGCCGTCTTCAACCAGAGCGGCCTGAACAGCGGGACCAACCTGGAAATCGCGCTGATGCTCGATGTGACGGGCTCCATGTGCGACGACGGCACCGGACCGTGTAACAGCGGCGTCAAGATCACCGGCGCCAAGCAGGCAGCCACCGACCTCGTCACGATCGTTCTGGGACAGGCCTCGTCGAGCTACACCTCGCGCATCGCGCTCGTCCCATTCTCGTCGGCGGTCCGCATCGATGCCGATGGCACGAGCAACCCGCTGATGCAGACGCTGACGGGCATGCCGAAGACCTTCAGCGGTTGGTTTCCCTCGTGGTCGTGCTCCGGCGGATCGGGAAGCTATGTCGGCGAAATCTGGGTAGGTACGAGCGGAACCTGCACGATGACGCCGGTCTATTCTGCCAATACCAAGCTCATCCCCTGCGTCACCGAACGCTCGTTCGACTCTGGCAGCGGCTTCGATCCGGGCGACAGCGCACCCGCCTCCGGCAACTGGCTGTTGGCGCACGGCGGCGACCGCAGCCCCTACAGCTGGGACAGCACGAACACGGCACTGACGCAGTACACCGGCACCAGCGCAGCGGACGTGACCCACACCTGGAATTATACGACTGACGGCAGCGGCTGCATGTCGCAACCGGGCAATGAGATCCTGCCGCTGACCAGCAACCAGACCGACGTGACCAACCGCCTGAGCACATTGACGGCTTTCGGGCCGACGGCCGGCGCGCTCGGCACCGTCTGGACGCAATACTTGCTGTCGCCCAACTGGAGCGGCATCTGGACTGGCAGTCAGCGCCCAGGCAGCTACCAGGACACCCAGACCAAGCAGGCCAACGGCGCGCCGATCCTGCGCAAGGTGGCCGTGCTGATGACCGACGGCGGCTTCAATACCAACCGCCAGTTCGCCGAGGATTCAGCGACTCAGATGCAAGCCGTTTCCAACAATGCGATCTCTGTGTGCACCAACATGAAGAAAAACGGCATCGAAATTTATGCCGTCGGCTTCGCCCTGAACACTTTGGGCGCCACCGAACGCTCGATCGCGACGACGACGCTGAAGGCCTGCGGCACCGACATCAGCCACTTTTACGACAGCATCTCCGTCGAAGACCTGAAATCGGCCTTCCGCGACATCGCGCTGAAATTGACGCCGGTCCGCCTGTCGCAGTAAAAGCGCTGCGGCACGGCGCACCTGGGCGCGCCAGACGCCGCCGTCGTCGACGGCCCCGGAGCCCTGCATGCGACTTTTTCTGCTCGCGACCCTCGGCGGCGCCCTCGGTTCGGGCGCCCGCCACCTCGTCAATATCGGCATGACGCGCACGTTCGGCCCGGCTTATCCCTGGGCGACGCTGACGGTGAACGTGCTCGGCTCGTTCCTGATGGGCTTCCTGGTCGACATGGTGGCCCGTCGCTTTGGCGGGTCGCCCGAGATGCGAACATTCCTGGCCACCGGCATTCTCGGCGGCTTCACCACGTTTTCGGCCTTTTCCCTGGATATCTCGACCCTGCTGTCACGCGGCGCCACCGTCACGGCCCTCGGCTATATCGTTGCCTCCGTTGCTATCTCGCTCGCAGCCCTCTATGCCGGCTGGGCGCTCTCGAAGGCGCTGTTTTCCTGACACATCTCGGACATGGGCTCTGCCCCATGGGTCTGACCCCAAGGCCCCGCCATGAACGCCCCCTCCGCCAAAACCAAAAAGTCCGGCCAATTAGACAAAACCAGAAAACCCGACAGCCTCGACGCGACGAATAAAGTCAGCAAAGTCGAAACCATCACCATTCTGCCGCAGGAGGCCGAGCTTCGCCTCGACCGCTGGTTCAAAATCCATTTCCCCGAGATCGGTTACACCTACCTCCAGAAGCTGCTGCGCTCCGGCCAAGTACGGCTCAACGGCAAGCGGGCCGAAGCCAACGCCCGCGTCGCCGTCGGCGATGAAATACGGGTGCCGAAAATCGCGCGCGAAAAGCCGAAGGAAGGCTCGGTGCACGCCCTCAAGGCCGCCTCCACGGAAATGGCCACGCAGCGCATCACCAATGCCGACCGCGCGCTGATCGAGGGCATGATCCTCTACGAAGACGAGCACGTGATGGTGCTCAACAAGCCGTTCGGCCTCGCCGTGCAGGGCGGCTCAGGCACCACGCGCCACATCGACGGCATGCTCGCCGCCATGGTCGATCGCTTCGGCGACCGACCGCGCCTCGTCCATCGTCTCGACCGCGATACCACCGGCGTGCTGATGATCGCCAAGCACCGCCAGGCTGCCTCAAAGCTTGGCCGCACCTTCCAGACCCGCAGCGCCGCGAAAACCTATTGGGCACTCGTGCGCGGCGTGCCCGCCCCGCGCCAGGGACGCATCGAGGCAGCGCTGGTCAAAGCTGCCACGCCCGAAGGCGATCGCGTCCGTAAATCCGAGCCCGGCGAGCAGGAACAGGCCATGCACGCCACCACCCATTACAACGTCATCGAGCGCGTCGCCCAGAAGGCCGCCTGGGTCAGCCTCAAGCCCGTCACCGGCCGTCAGCATCAGTTGCGCGCCCACATGCAGCTGATCGGCCACCCCATCATCGGCGACAACAAATACGGTGGCGACACGACCGAGTTTGCCGCCGCACTGGAGCCAAAACTCCACCTGCACGCCCGCCGCCTGATCATGCCGCATCCCATCGTCCGCGATGCCACCATTGACGTCACCGCACCGCTGCCCGAGCACATGCGTATAACCTGGGACACACTGGGTCTGGATGCGAACCGCTACGACATCGAGGAGGCGGAGTGAACCGCCGCCTCGTCTTGTTCGATTGCGACGGCACGCTCGTCGATAGCCAGCACGATATCGTTGCGGCCATGACGCATGCGTTCGAAAGCGTCGGGCTCGCGGCGCCCGAGCGCGCGCGGACGCTGTCGATCGTCGGACTGTCGGTGCCAGAAGCCATCGCCGCGCTAGCCCCACACGCCCCGTCGGCCACGCAGTCCGCAATGGCCCACGCCTTCCGCGCCGGCACCCCGCAGCAGCACACACCGGGCGGCCGCTCCGACCCGCTTTATCCCGGCGCCTTGGACCACATCGCAGCGCTGGCTACCCGCGACGATCTCGTGCTCGGCGTGGCCACCGGAAAATCACGCCGCGGCGTGCTCCGCCTGTTCGACCGCTACGGCTGGCACGATCATTTCGCAACGATCCAGACGGCGGACACCAATCCCTCCAAGCCACACCCGGGAATGATTGAAACCGCGCTCGCCGAAACCGGTATCGACGCCGCAAAGTGCCTGATGATCGGCGACACGACATTCGACATGGCCATGGCCCGCGCCGCCGGTGTCACGGCCATCGGCGTCACCTGGGGCTATCACCCGGTCGACGCGATCCGCGCCGCCGGCGCCCACACGCTCGTCTCCGACTTCGACAGCCTCACCCGCGTTATCACGGAGGCGTAACCCGTAGGTTGGGTTAGCGCCCATTTCAGGCGCGTAACCCAACAGGACTTGCGCCAGCGTCTGTTGGGTTACGCTGCTGAAACACAGCTAACCCAACCTACACCTTACGCCACCAGATCCTTGCGGCCGGCAATGCCGCCCTTGGCATCGAGCGTGTAGATGATCGGCACGCCGGTAGCCAACTCGCGCTTGAGGATTTCTTCGCCGGACAGCCCTTCGAGATGCATGATCAGCGCCCGCAGCGAGTTGCCGTGCGCAGCCACGATCACGCGGCGCCCAGCCGTCAACTCGGGCCGGACCGACGCCTCGAAATAAGGCAGCACGCGCGTCGCGGTATCCTTCAGGCTCTCGCCACCCGGAGGCGGAATATCGAACGAGCGGCGCCAGATGTGCACCTGCTCCTTGCCCCACTTCTTGCGCGCGTCGTCCTTGTTGAGACCGGAGAGTTCACCATAGTCGCGCTCGTTCAGCGCCTGATCCTTGTGCGTGATGAGCCCCGTCTGGCCGATTTCGGCGAGAATGAAATCGAGCGTCCGCTGCGCCCGCTTGAGCACGCTGGTATAGGCCACGTCGAACTGTAGGCCTTGCGCCTTGATCCGTTGCCCCGCCGCCTTGGCTTCTTTCACACCCTGCTCGGTCAGATCCGGATCGCGCCAGCCGGTGAACAGGTTGAGCTTGTTCCACTCGCTTTCGCCGTGGCGGACAAGGACGAGAACGTTGGGCATGGGCCGAGCCTTTCGCGAGGATCTGATTTCAATCCTCTCTTCGCGGCGACCGAGGGGCTTTGTCAATCAGACAGGTTGACGAGGGTCATCCAAAGGCCACGCCCGCAATCAAGGGCGCGCGGACAGCTGCTTCCGCATCTGGACGCAGACGACAAAGGTGTTGGTTAATTCGGTCGGGTCCCACGCGAAGGGCTCCCAGCCGGTCTTGGCGTAGAAATCGACCGCGTTCGACACCGCGTTCACAAAAAGTGTGGTGATCCCCAACTGCCGCGCGCGCACTTCGACCCTTTGGCTCAACACGCGGCCAAGTCCTTGACCCTGTAATTGCGCACGGATGGCAACCAGCCGGACGATGCCCACACCCGAGCCCCGCCTGTCCAGCCGCGTCGCGCCCACCGGCTCGCCGTCCTGCGTCAACATCAACGGATAGTTCATCGGCAGAAATTCATCCGCGTGGTTTTCGTCGTATCCGCCGCGGCCGCGCGCAGTCCACAGCACGTCGCGACGAATGGCATGATAAGCCCTCCAGTCCGCCGGGGTTTCAACGTCGATCAGGTCGTAGGTCATAGCCGTTCCAAGCAACTGGTCCGCAAGGTCCGTTTTGCGCGCTCGCGAAAGCTGGTTTAAGTTACAGGCCACGTCAAATCCGAGGCCCACCATGCAGAAATCCATTCCACGCGGCTACACGGCCTGCCCGCACGATTGCCCGTCGACGTGTGCGCTGGAGGTGGAGTTGCCAGGCAACAACCGCATCGGCCGCGTGCATGGGGCGAAGGCCAACACGTATACCGATGGCGTCATCTGCGCCAAGGTCGCCCGCTATGCCGAGCGCGCGCATCACCCAGACCGGCTGTTGCATCCGCTGCGTCGCATCGGTCCCAAGGGCTCCAAGCGCTTCGAGCGCATTTCGTGGGAGCAGGCGCTCGACATCACCGCCGAGGCCTTCCTCAAGGCGGAACAGCAGCACGGCCCCGAAGCGGTCTGGCCCTACTATTACGCCGGCACCATGGGGCTCGTGCAGCGCGATGGCATCGACCGTCTGCGTCACGTCATGCGCTATTCTCGCCAGCACTCGACAATTTGCACGGCTTTGGTCGATGCGGGCTGGATGGCGGGTGTCGGCGCGAAAATGGGCCCCGATCCGCGCGAGATGGGTGAATCCGACCTCATCATCGTGTGGGGCAGCAATCCGGCTTCGACCCAGGTCAATGTCATGACCCACGTCGCCAAAGCCCGGCGCGAGCGCAAAGCGCAACTGATCGTCGTCGATCCTTATCGCACGGGAACGGCGAAAGTCGCGGACACCCACATCATGCTGAAGCCGGGCACCGATGGCGCACTCGCCTGCGCGATTATGCACGTCATGTTCCGCGACGGTCACGCAGACCGCGCTTACATGCGCACCCATGCCGACGTGCCGGACGAGCTCGAAGCGCATCTCGCTTCGCGCAACCCGCAATGGGCGAGCGCCATCACCGGGCTCTCCGTCGAGCAGATCGAAAGCTTCGCCCGGCTCTACGGTTCTACTCAACGTGCTTTCATCCGCATGGGCTACGGCTTTTCGCGTTCGCGCAACGGCGCGTCAAGTGTGCATGCGGTTTCATGCCTCG
>JANYHP010000541.1 GCA_025359005.1 Hyphomicrobiaceae bacterium
GGGGTGGCTGACCGCGACATCCTCGATCTCGTTGGGATAGACGTTGAAGCCGGACACCAGCACCATGTCCTTCTTGCGGTCGACGATCTTGAACTGGCCCTTCTCGTCCATGATGCCGACATCGCCGGTTTTGAAGAATCCGTCGGCGGTCATCACGTTGGCGGTCTCATCAGGTCGCTGCCAGTAGCCGGCCATGACCTGCGGTCCCCGCGCGCAGATCTCGCCGGGCTGGCCGATGGCGACCTCGCGGCCGTCGTCATCGCGCAAGGAGATCTCGGTCGATGGCATGGGATAGCCGATGGTGCCGGAGAAGGCCGAATTGTCGGTGGGATTGCAGGTCAGCGACGGCGACGTTTCCGAGAGCCCGTAGCCTTCCACGATCGGACAACCGGTCACTTTCAACCAGGCTTCCGCCACGGCCCGCTGTGTTGCCATGCCGCCGCCGTTGCACGCCTTCAGGCCTGAGAAATCCAGATCCTTGAAGCCGGGCGTGTTGAGCAAGCCGTTATAGAGCGTGTTGACGGCTGGGATGATGTTGAATTTGTATTTGCCGAGTTCCTTGACGAGGCCGGGCATATCGCGCGGATTGGGGATCAGCACACACAAGCCGCCGACGCGCATGCCGAGCAGGCAGCACACCGTCAAGGCGAAGATGTGATAGAGCGGCAGCGCGGTCAGGATCGTCAATTGTTCGACGGGCTTGCCGCGGCCGAGCGCCGGCTGCATCCACAGTTCGTTCTGCAGCACGTTGGCGAGCACATTGCGATGAAGAAGCGTCGCGCCTTTTGACACGCCGGTCGTGCCGCCGGTGTACTGCAGGAAGGCAATATCGTCGGGCCCGAGCGTGGCGGGTGCGAGCGTCATCCCGCGTCCGGCGGAGAGCACGGACGTGAAGGCCGTGGAGCCCGGCAGACTGTAAGCCGGGATCATTTTCTTGACGCGGCGCAGCACGAGATTGACGACGCGGCCCTTGGGGAAGCCGAGCATGTCGCCCATGGTGCCGACAATGATGTGCTTGACGGCGGTCTTGGCGACCACCTGCTGGACGGTCGCGGCAAAATTCTCCAGCACGAAAATCGCGGTGGCGCCCGAGTCCTTCAATTGATGTTCGAGTTCGCGCGGGGTGTAGAGTGGATTGACGTTCACGACGACCATACCGGCGCGCAGGATGGCGGCGACGCAGACCGGATATTGCAGCACGTTGGGCATCATGATGGCGACGCGATCGCCCTTGACGAGGCCCTTCGACTGGAGCCATGCGGCGACCCCCGCCGAATACGCATCGAGTTCGGCGAACGTCATGCGCTTGTCCATGCAGACGTAGGCGTCACGACGCGCGTGGATCTTGAAGGCTTCCTCCAGCAGCGCGGTCAGCGATGGATAGGTGATTGGGGGCAGGGTCGGTGGGACGCCTGCGGGGTAGGCCTTGAGCCAAATGGGGTCCATCGTTCCGTCCTCAAATGTTTCCGGGGGCATTTTTTGTTTTGTTGGCTGAAGTACAGCGCACCTCAGTGTCCGTCACAAGCAGGAAATTTCAGAGACAAAGGCTGGGCACGCCGCTGCCATTTCGTCGGAGGTCGGCATTGTTGATATTTTGCGGGTCGTATGGTGTGGTCGGTGGGATGGAACCGATCGTCAGGACCAGAGATTTCGCGCCGATGCCGCATGTCATCATCGAATATTCCGCCAACCTGGATGGGGATCTGGCCATGCCGGCACTGGCGGCGTCGCTGCATAGGGCGGCGCTGGAGACCGGGGTCTTTCCCATCGGGGGCTGCCGCACGCGGCTGGCGCGCCGCGAGCATTACGTGATCGGCGATGGGCATCCCGATAATCGCTTTATCCATGTGCAGGCGCGCATCGGCGCGGGCCGGCCGGCAGATGTGCGCCAGCGTGCGGCCGAGCAGATTTTCGCGGCCCTCAAACGTGAGACGGCGGCGGTTTTTGCGTCCCGGCCGCTCGGGCTCACATTGGAGATCGTGGAAATCGATCCGGTTGGTGCGCTCAAGCACAACAACTTGCATGAGATCATCGCCGGACGGCAAAAGGCAGCTGCGACCAATACAGCAGCGACGGTGCAACCTTGAACATGGCCGCCGACTTCATCACGGCCGAGCTGGAAGCGGTCCTCGCCCGCTTTGGCGCGTTGGCACCGTTGCTGGCCGGCGCGGCGATCCAAGGGGTGCCGCGCAACCCCGTGGCGCCGCTGGTTGCTTTCAGGGCCGATGATGGACAGTCGGTGCCGCTGTGGATGCAGCGGCGGCGCGGGCGGCGCACGCGATTGGTGACGGCGGGGCTGGCGCTGGCCGCGGTGCCGTCGCAAGCCGAGATCGACCGGGCGATGGCGCTGATCGCGCAGAGCGGGGCGCCCGACGTCGTGCACATGTTCGTCACCGTGCCGGCGCTGCCCAAGGTGCTGCCGACGGTGACCAGCGCGGGCGTCACCTGCCGCGTGCGGCGGACGTCATACCGGTACGTTCTCCCCCTTGGTGACGACTACGAAGCCTTCGTGCAAGGGCTCGGCAAGCATACGCGGCGTAACATCCGCCTCTATCAGCGCGAGGCGGAGGCGGCCGGGCTTGCCTTCAGCTATGCGCGTCAGGCGCCGCGGACGAGTGCGGAGGCGGTGGCCGAGCGCGCCGCCGTTGGCCGCATGACCCTGCCGAAGCCGAAGTCGGAAGGTCGCCTCGGCGAGCTTGACAGCTACCTGCGGCTCCGCCGGCGGCCGTTCCACAGCGTGATCCGCACCGGCGAGGGCACGTTGCTCAGCGTGGCCACAGGGTTCCAGGCGGGGGATGCGGCCTACCTAGTCTATCAGGCCAACGACAAAGCGCATCTGAATGCCAATCTGGCACTGACGCACCGGTCGCATCTCATCCGCGCGCTGATTGCCGACGGTGTGCGGACGTTCGTGTTCCCGAACGGCGTCAACGACGTGCTGCGCAATGCCTGCCGCCGCGATCTGGCACTGGAGCTGCTGGCTCTGCGCGACGGCTATTGGGCTGGCCGGCGCATCGAACGCTGGTTGTCGCGTGAGCCGACCCACCCGGCCGCTCGCTTTTATGCGCGCGAGACGGCCAGTGCGGTGCCGGACGTGGACGCAGAGGTCGATGCGGACGCGACGGCTGGGTGATCCGTCCGGCCGGGCCTCAGGACGGCAGGCGGTCGGCCAGCCGCAGGCGCGCAATCCGCTCGATCTGGCGGAGCGCTTCGTCGAATTCAACGGCGGCGTCGTTTTTCACCCGCGTTTCGAAGGCCGCGAGAATCTCGTTCTTGGTGCGTCCTTTGACGGCCATGATGAAGGGGAACCCGAAGCGTGTCTGATAGGCGGTGTTGAGGCGCGTGAAGCGGGCCAGTTCGTCGGGCGTCAGGGTGTCGAGCCCGGCGGAGCCCTGCTCGCTGGTCGAGTCGGATGTCAGTTGCTTGGCAAGCGCCAGCCGGCCCGCGAGATCGGGGTGCGCGTTGATCAGCGCCAGCTTCTGGTCCCGGTTCATGGCGCGCATGACAGACACCAGCACGCCGTGCAGGCCGTCGGCGGTATCGTGCGCGGGCGTGAGGCCCGAGCGGTGGGCCTGCTCGGCGATCCCGGGGGTGTGCTCGAAGATGTCGCCGAAGCGCTCGACGAAGAGGGCGCGCGGCATGTGGCTCGGCACGAAGCCGCCCTTGGGTGCATGGGTCCTGATCCAGTGGCGGGCGATGTCGAGGCGGGTGGCGACCCATACATGATCGTGCGCCTGCACGTAATCGAGGAAGCGGGCGAGGGCTGCTGAGCGCCCCGGTCGCCCGGCGAGGCGGCAATGGAGCCCGACGGAGAGCATTTTCGGGGTCGTCGCGCCCTCGGCGTAGAGCACATCGAAGCTGTCCTTGAGGTAGGTGTAAAACTGATCGCCAGCGTTGAAGCCCTGCGGCGTGGCGAACCGCATGTCGTTGGCATCCAGCGTGTAGGGGACGATCAGCTGCGGGCCGGCGCCGCCCGCGACCCAGTAGGGCAGGTCATCGGCATAGCTGTCGGCGGAATAGAGGAAGCCCTGCTCGTCCATGACGATGTCGAGGGTGCTGGCCGAGCAACGGCCCTGGTAGAAGCCGAGCGGCCGGGTGCCGGCAATTTTTGCGTGCAGGCGCACGGCCGCATGGATGTGAGCGGTTTCGTCGGAGCGCGAAAAATCCTTGTATTCTATCCACTTCAATCCGTGGGTGGCCAGTTCCCAGCCGGCCTGCTGCATGGCGGCCACGGCGTCCGGAGACCGCGCCATGGCCTCCGCCACGGCGAAGACGGTGACGGGCAGGCGGCGCTCGCTGAACAGGCGATGCAGCCGCCAGAAGCCGGCTCGCGAACCGTATTCGTAGATGCTCTCCATGTTCATATGGCGCTGGCCGGGCCAGGCGCTGGCGCCGACGATCTCCGACAGGAAGGCTTCGGATGCGGCATCGCCGTGCAATATGCAGTTTTCGCCGCCTTCTTCGTAGTTGATGACGAACTGGACGGCGATGCGCGCGCCGCTCGGCCAGCGTGCGTGCGGCGGGGTGGCGCCATAGCCCACCAGATCGCGCGGGTAGGGTCGGCCGGTCAGCGGATCGATCATGACGTCGTGTGTTCCGAGTACAGCGAAGGGTTGGCTGTCGAGAGGAGCAGCGGCCGGGACCTGTGTCCACCCACATCTGCGCGCAGGGTCGAGGCGACGGTTCGCCGCAGTCGCGCTCAAGAGTGGGTCTGGCGTTTTCCGAGAGGCGGGATTTGCGCACGAATTTGAGCGGGCCACCGCGGCCGACGCTCATGTCATTCCGGTGATTGCCAAATCATGGGCCGGGTCGGTAGTGCCTATGAGCGAGGGCCTGCAACCGGCTGGTTCCTGCGCGGCAAATTGAGTATGAAGACGTCATGAGCCTTGCTTTGTTCATCTGGCCGGTAGGGCTCATCGTGCTCGGCGCAACCGTCGGGTTTATGGTGGGTATGACCGGCGTGGGCGCCGGGTCGCTGACGACGCCGATGCTGATCGCGGTCTTTTCGGTGCCGGCGCCGGTCGCCGTGGGCACCGACCTGCTGTTTGCCGCGGTGACCAAATCGACCGCTGCGTGGCGCTACCAGAAGCACCGCTTCATCGATTGGTCGGTGCTCAGATGGCTGGCCGCGGGCAGCCTGCCGGGTGCCTTGCTGACGCTGGCGTGGTTGAAATGGGCCCACCCGGACACCACTCTGGTGGCGGCGGGTATTCGCAAGCTGCTGGGTGTGATCCTCATCTTCAGCGCGGTGGCCAATGCCGCCTTTCCGCTGCTGATGCGTTGGCGCGCCGATACCGACCTCGAACAGGTTCCGACCGCCCGCCATGGTGCGACGCTCGGGCTGGGACTGCTGCTCGGCGTGATGGTGGTGCTGACCTCGGTGGGTGCGGGTGCCATCGGCGTCGCGGCGCTTATGCTGCTCTATCCGGCCTTGAACGTGCGCCGGCTGATTGGCACCGATGTGGTGCATGCCATCCCGCTGGCGCTGGTCGCGGGGCTCGGGCATCTGGCGCTCGGCAGTATCGATCTCAAGGTGTTGGGCTTGCTGCTGCTCGGCTCGGTGCCGGGCATCGCGCTCGGCACGCGGGTGGCGGGCGGCGCGCCGGACTGGGCCGTGCGCTGGGCGCTGGCGGCCGTGCTGCTGGCGGCGGCGTACTTTCTGCTCATGAAGTAAGGCGTTGCTCAGACGAACGGTGATCCTATGCGCTTCACGCTGCCGACAACCAGCCGTTATGTGCTGGCCAATGCGACGGTTCCATGTGTGCTGGCGCCGGGTCTCGCGGCGCGCGATGCGACGGGGATGGCGGCGTGCGATCTATGGATCGACCGGGGCATCGTCGCGGCGATCGTGCCGCACGGCGAGGGTCTTGCCGGTGCGGCCGACGTCGTCGATTTGCAGGCCAAGCTGGTGCTGCCGCGCTTCGTCGACAGCCACACCCACATCGACAAGGGCCAGATCCTGCCGCGCACGCCGGCCGCCAACGGCACGCACGATGCTGCCCGCGCAACCGTCGGCGCCGACCGTGAGGCGCGCTGGTCACGCGACGATGTGCAAGCGCGCATGGACTTCAATCTGCGCTGCGCCTTCGCGCACGGCACCGGCACGCTGCGCACGCACATTGATTCCATCGGCAAGCAAACCGGCATTTCCTGGCCCGTCTTCAACGAGATGCGCGAGGCGTGGCGCGGTCGCATCACGCTGCAGGCCGCAGCCCTGTTCCCGCTCGATATCGCCATCGACGATCCCGAACAGTTTGCGGCGACAGTCGCGACCGTCGTCCGCTACGGCGGCGTCATCGGTGGCCTCACATTTGTCGGCCGGGCCCCGGATGCCAAGCTCGACGCGGCGCTCGACAAAGTTTTTGCAGCGGCGGTGGCGCATAGTCTCGACGTCGATTTCCATGCCGATGAAAGTGCGTCGCCGGACGCCCGCACGCTTGAGCGGATCGCGTTGGCGGCGCTCAGGGCAAAATTTCGGGGGCGCACGCTGGTCGGGCACTGCTGCTCGCTGGCGCTGCACAGCGATGCCGACCGGGCGCGGGTGATCGATCGCGTGGGCGAAGCGGGTCTCGCCATCGTGGCGCTGCCGATGTGCAATATGTATCTGCAGGACCGTACGCCTGGGCGCACGCCGCGCTGGCGGGGTGTCGCGCCGCTGCATGAGCTGGATACGGCGGGCGTGCCGGCGCTGATCGCGTCGGACAACACGCGCGATCCCTTTTATGCCTACGGTGACATGGACATGCTGGAAGTGCTGCGCGAGGGCACGCGCATCCTCCACCTCGACCATTCCGACCGGCCTTGGCTGGGCCTGCTCGGGCCGGTGCCGGCGGCCGTGATGCGTGTTGCCGGCGCGGGAACGATCCGAGTGGGCGGGCCGGCGGACCTGGTCATCACCGGCGCGCGTACGCTCAACGAACTGCTGTCGCGGCCGTGGTCGGATCGCGCTGTGCTGATCGGCGGCACGGCACTTGTGCGGGCGCTGCCAGATTACGCCGAGCTTGACGCGCTGATGGCGTGAGTGCTCAGGCGATGATGTCGGGGAACAACTGGTCTTCGACGGCGATCATCTGATCTTTCAGCGCCAATTTGCGCTTCTTCAGGCGCCGGATGGTGAAGATGTCGGCGCCACCGGCCGCTTCGAGCGCGATGATTTCGACGTCTAGATCGCGATGCTCCGCTTTCAGGCGGACCAGCAGCTCGCGCACGTAGGTGTCGTCGACAGGCTTCATGGTGCGATTTTCGAGCGATGGACTGTGGGGCGAAGTACGGCGAGCGATCCGCCCGATGATGGCCGTGGCGTGATTTCCCCTTCCTTACTCTGTGCGTGGAAATTGGCAATCTCCTGATTGCGCCTGGGGGTGCGGTCCGTGCCGCTCCGCTTGCGGTGCGCGAAATAAAATGGACCCGGCAGATGGCGTTGCCGGGTCCGAAGGTCTCGAGGGGACAACGATCAGAACTTGAAGTTGATGCCGAGCTTGAACGTGTCGGCGCGTGGCTTCAGATCGGCGGCGGTGGTGAGGAATTGGCCGGCGCCGGCCTGCACGGTGCCGAGATTGTAGTGCAGGTACTCGGCTTTCAGCGTCCACTTGTCGCTCAGCATGAACTCGGCGCCGCCGCCCAGGGCATAGCCGGCGGAGGTGTGGGAGAAGCTGGCGGCCGGGCCACCGCCGGTCGGCGTTGCGGACCATTGGGTGTTGCCCCAGGCTAGACCGCCGGTGAAATACAGCATGGCGGGCGGGGCGATTGCCCAACCGAGGCGACCGCGCAGCGAGCCCAGACCGCGGGTATTGCTGGAGCACGTGGCGGTGGCGCCCAGGCAATCGCCGGAGCCCTTGAGGCCGGAGAACAGGTAGTCACCCTCAGCGCCGACGATGATGCTGCCGGTCTGCCAGTTGTAGCCGGCCTGCAGGCCGCCGACGGCACCGCGACCCTTGGATTCGAAATCGGCGCTGCTCCAGATGGTTTTGGCCGTGCCGAGGCCGACGCTGGCGCCGAGATACGGTCCCGTCCAGCTGGGCGATGAATTGTATTGGGCGGCGGCGTTGCCGGCGGCGGCGGTCAACGCGAGGGCGGCTAAGACTGCGGTCTTGCGGACTGAGTGCATTGTCATGAGAGGGAACTCCAATCGGTTGCCCTGCTCTGCGTGCTCAATTGCAGTGTAAGTGGGACGCTGTCGTGGCAAATTTCAGGCATTCGACGAGACCGCCTGTCACATCGGGTTGCCGTCTGTTGCAGAGACAAAGGCCGCCCCGGCGGACGGGGGTCCACCGGGGCGGCCAGCACGACACGCGGCTTTACGCGCTTACTGCTTCTTCACGTCGGCCGGCTTGACGTCGGCGGGTTTGACGGCCGGTGTGGTCGCCACGGCGCCCGCGGGGGCGACGGTCTTGGCGGCATCGACCTTCTTGTCGTCGATCTTCGGCGCACCGACGGCCATCGGCTTGATGTCGAGCTTGGGGGCTTCGACCTTCTTGTCGGTGGCGACAGGCGCTGTGGGGGCTGTGGGCTGCGCGGTTTTTGCAGCCGGCAAGGTCGGCACGATGGCCGGGGTGGTTGTCGGCGCGGTCACGGACTTGACGGCTGGCGCGGTGGCCGGGGCGGGAGCCTGCGCCTGGACGGGGGCGACGAGACCCGGCTTGGCTTGGCCGGCCGGGGCAACAACCGCGGCGCCGACGGCCTTCGTCGTGTCGATCATCGGCTTGGCTGCCGGAGCAGCCTGCGGGGCAACCACCGGGGCGGCGCTGGGGGCACCGATGGCGGGCTTGGAGTCCTGGGCGAAGGCGGGGCCGGCGAGGACCGCTGCGAGGGCGGCAATGGAGATCATCTTTTTCATGGCGGTGTCCTTCGGATTTTTCGTTCGCCCCGTACCAGGGCATGGGGGAGCTTTTGCCCTGCCGATCTGTTCCAGATAGGGCCGTGGACTGTCGGACAGCTAAACGCGTTCGTTATCGCGCGTTCACGTTCGCGGCGTGTTCCCACGCGATTGCTGCACAGCAATTTCGCGGTCTGACGGCCAATCGAGAGGCAGTTTGCGGCCTGCGCGGGCTTTACAGGGATCGCTGCGCCGCGTTTACTCCGCCGGCCCAGGGATCGGGATCCAACCCGGCCAGGCAGTCTGTTCGCGACGATCGGGAGAATTCTGAATGACGGTGACGTTGAAGGCCGGCGCACGGCGAGCCTGGCGCCAAGGCATGCTAGCGGCTGGTGCAATCGCGGCTCTGACGGCCGGAGCCGGGCAGGCGCTGGCGCAGAAGACGCTGCGCGCCGTCATGCATTCCGATCTCAAGATCGTCGATCCCATCTGGACGACGGCGTATATCGTGCGCAACCACGGCTACATGATCTACGATACACTGTTCGCGACCGACGCCGACGGCAACATCAAGCCGCAGATGGCGGACAAATACGAGGTTTCGTCCGATCAGCTGACGCATACCATCACGCTCCGTGACGGGCTCGCCTGGCATGACGGCGCGCCCGTGACGGCCGAAGACTGCGCGGCGTCCATCAAGCGCTGGGGCGCGCGCGATTCGGTTGGCCAGAAGCTGATGAGCTTCGTCGACAGCATCACAGCCGCCGACGCCAAGACGATCGTCATCAAGCTCAAGTCGCCGACGGGCCTCGTTCTGCTCGGCCTCGGCAAGCCGTCGTCGAATGTGCCGTTCATGATGCCCAAGCGCGTCGCCGATACCGACCCCAACAAGCAGATCGACGACTTCACCGGCTCAGGTCCCTTCATCTTCAAGAAGGATGAGTGGAAGCCCGGCGACAAAACCGTCTACGTCAAGAACGACAAGTACAAGCCGCGCAGTGAGCCGGCCTCGGCGCTGGCCGGCGGCAAGGTCGTGAAGGTGGACCGTGTCGAGTGGCGCGCCATCTCCGATCAACAGCAGATCGCCAACGCAATGCTCGCAGGCGAGATCGACTACGTCGAACAGCCCAAGCACGATCTGATCCCGCTCTACAAAAAAGACGCGAGCCTCGTTGTCAAAGACTACAACCCGCTCGGCAATCAGTACGTGTTCCGCATGAACTGGACGCAGAAGCCGTTTGACAACGCCAAGGTCCGGCAGGCCGTGCTGTACGCCTTCAACCAGAAGGACTTCCTGGATGGTGTGATCGGCAATCCCGAGTACTACAAGGAATGTAAGGCGATGTTCGTGTGCGGCACGACGTTCGCCACCGAGAAAGGCATGGAAGACAAATTCACGTCGAACTTTGCCCGCGCCAAAGAGCTATTGGCGGAAGGCGGCTACGACGGCACGCCCATCGTGTTGATGCAATCGACCGATCTCGATGTGCTCACCAACCTCGCACCTGTTGCAAAGAGCTTGCTCGAGAAGGCCGGCTTCAAGGTCGACATGCAATCGATGGACTGGCAGACGCTGGTCGGGCGGCGGGTGAAGAAGGACGCGCCAAGCGCTGGCGGCTGGAACGCGGCATTGACGAGTTGGGTCGCAGCCGATGTGACCAACCCTGTTGGCGCGGCGTTCCTCAACGCTTCGTGTGACAAGGCAGCCTGGGGCTGGCCCTGCGATGAGGCCATGGAAAAGCTGCGTGACGCGTTCGCGCGTGAAATTGATCCGGCCAAGCAGAAAGCGATTGCCGAGGCGGTGCAGGTCCGCGTGTCCGAGGTCGTCACCCATATCTACCTCGGCCAATGGTACCAGCCGCAGATCCATAAAAATACCGTGAGCGGCATTATCTCCGCGCCTGTGCCGGTGTTCTGGAATGTGGAGATGAAGTGACAGGTATGGGGTCAGGCCCGCATGGGTCTGCCCCCTCGCGCGCCCCTTCCACCCGAGGCACTGTGGCCGATGGCTGAGTTTTTCACGGCGCTGTCCGACGAGCACCGGGCCTTTGTTGCTCGCCAGCCGGTGTTCTTTGTCGCGACAGCGGCCGATGGCGGGCGGATCAATCTGAGCCCCAAGGGCATGGATTGCTTCCGCGTGCTGTCGCCCGGACAAGTGGCGTATCTGGATGTGGGCGGCTCGGGCAACGAAACGCAGGCGCATCTGGCGGCGGACGGTCGCATCACGCTGATGTTCTGCGCCTTCGATCAGCCGGCTTTGATTTTTCGCATCTACGGCCGCGGCCGCGCCGTGCTGCCGCAGGATGCGGGATTTGCCGATCTCTTGGCGCACTTCACGCAACTGCCGGGCACGCGACAGATTTTCGTGGTCGACGTCGATAGCGTGCAGACCAGTTGCGGCTGGGGCGTGCCGCACATGACGTTCGACAAGGACCGTGCGACGCTTGCGAAATATTACGCGCAGCAAGACCCGGCTGACCGGCTCGCCAAGATCGCCGGTCGCACGAAGAGTATCGACGGCTTGCCCGTGCGCGTGCAAGATCGAATTCTCGGCTAAGTCTTCTCGTAAGTCTTCTTGTGAGTCTTCTTGGGCAGGCAATGATCTTCTTCATCCTCCGGCGGCTGCTTGCGACGATCCCCGTGATGCTCGTGGTGGCGGTGTTCGTCTTTTTGATGCTGCGGCTGACGCCGGCCGATCCGGCCGCCATCATCGCCGGGGACAATGCCAACGCCCAGCAGGTTGCTGATATTCGCGCCAAGCTCGGCCTCAATGAGCCCATCGCTACGCAGTTTTTCATCTGGGGCAACAAGATCCTGCACGGCGATTTCGGTGAGAGCTTCTTCTTCAAGAAGACCGTCGCCGACCTGATCGGCGACCGTGTGGAGGCGACGCTGTCGCTGTCGTTCTTCACCATTGTGCTGGCCATCCTCATCGCGGTGCCGCTCGGCGTGCTGGCGGCGGCGCGGCATGGCAGTTGGGTGGATCGTGTGGTGATGGGATTTTCGGTGCTCGGCTTTTCGGTGCCGGTGTTCGTGGTCGGCTATCTGCTGATCTACGTGTTCGCGATCGAACTCAATTGGCTGCCCGTGCAGGGCTACCAGCGGATCGCTCAAGGTGTCGGCGGCTGGTTCCAGCGTCTCATTCTGCCGTCGCTGACGCTGTCGGTGGTCTATGTCGCGCTCATCGCCCGCATGACGCGGACGAGCATGCTGGAGGTGCTTTCGGAGGATTACGTGCGCACCGCTCGCGCCAAGGGGCAGACCGAGCGCAAGGTTTTATTCCGCCATGCGTTGCGCAATGCCGCAGTGCCGATCGTTACGGTGATCGGGCTCGGCGTCGCGTTGCTGATCGGGGGCGTGGTGGTGACGGAGAGCGTTTTCTCCATTCCGGGGCTCGGGCGACTGACGGTGGAAGCCGTGCTGGCGCGTGATTTTCCCGTGATCCAAGCGGTGATTCTGCTGTTCTCTCTGGTCTATGTCATGATCAATCTCGCGGTCGATCTGACGTACAGTGTGCTCGATCCGCGCATTCGCAATTGAGGACCTGGCGTG
>JANYHP010000551.1 GCA_025359005.1 Hyphomicrobiaceae bacterium
ATAAATGTATCGTCAAAATTGCTCATCTTTTCTAACCCCGCTGAGAGTTTACAACAAATGGACGCCGCCTCGCGTCGTGAGACACACTGACCCCGTCGCCCGATTTCCCTCTCGGACGAGGTGCATGCTCCGACGTTTGAACGGGTCCGGCTCTACGTTTGAATCCAAGGCAAACCGGCGGCCTTCCAGCCAGACAGGTGCCCTCTGTGACGCGCTGAATCGAGGCTGCCCTCGAAGCCATCGCTCACGTTACGGCAGCGGGTGAAACCCGCTGCATTCATCGCCCGGGCCGCAGCAAGACTGCGGGCTCCGGAGCGGCATATAAAAAACAGCTCGGTCGCCGAGCTATCCCCAAATTCTGCAACGACCTTGGAAAGTCGGTCTACAAACTGAGGATCGATCTGATTGCTCGGGAATGACTGCCACTCAACGAGCACGGACTGCTTGTTGAGCGGGCTGAGGTCTGGGACGCCGACATAGGACCATTCAGCGCGCGTTCGAACATCGACAAGCTGCGCCGTCTTATTTTTCTCAAGAGCGGTCCAAGCTTCGGTGGCAGTGACCTCAGGGATTTCTGGATCGGGGGAACCAGGCACTCTACATACTCCTCATCAGTGCGACGCCGCACACTGCACCGGTCGAACTTCAAAAACGACGACCAGATCCCTCTCTCAAGATCTGACGCAGCGCTACGCCGCCGAACGCGTTCACAACGAACGGCCCATTGGACGCGCATCAAAGTTCGGCGAACAACGCATGGTCACGCGTGACCTGTAAAAGGCACGCCGACGTGCAACGCCTGAAACGGGATTTTGCGAGCTGGGCGAAGACGACTCATGAGAGTCATTACGCACTGACAGCACCAACTCGCGCCCACGTTGGGAAAAGTGTCCGGCGAATACGCGCCGTTCCTCTGTGGTTAACGATCTTTTAATCGATCGAGCGTTGCGAGGCAATGCTGCGTTGGGTGGAAACTCATCCACAGTGACGACGACGTCAGCATGCCGCAACGGGCGTTAGTCGTGGATAAGGGCGTCGTCGACAACAATTCTTGCGGAAAAATCATGACATCACAATCGTCTCACGGCTGCCGTTGAAGTATCGGCAATAAAAAACGGCGCTTGAAATAAGCGCCGTTCAGAGTTCACATTTTTCTTGCATGGTCGCCGTGGAACGAGACTGTCGCCGAGTCTCTGAGGCGCATTAATTCTTGCTGCGGCACGGCGCGCGGTCATGAGTATTGAATCTTCTACGATTCTGCGCTGCCTGCCATCGCCTCTGATTTATGCGGTCAGCCGTTTGCAAGGATGCAACTTTTTTTGTGACGCTATTGTGCAACAGCGAGGTTTGTCGTGCGCTGCAGTGCGACGAACCGGGTTCACCGCATCAGCCTTTGAGTGCGTTCACGCGGGTGGTCAGGCGCGAGACTTTGCGCGACGCAGCCTTCTTGTGCAGAACGCCCTTCTGGGCAGTGCTGATGAGAATCGGCTCTGCAACTTTAAGGGCCGCGAGCGCTTCAGGCTTTTGGCCCGCAGCAATAGCTTCTTCGACCTTACGGACCGTGGTCTTCACGCGCGAGCGGCGGGCCTTGTTGATTTCGGTGCGCCGTACCATCTGGCGTGCAGCCTTTTTGGCTGAAGACGTATTGGCCATTCTCAAGTCCTCTTGATCGACAGTGTTTGGATGTTGGTTGCGGGCTTTATGTCAGGCATTGGCAGGTGCGTGTCGGTCCAACTGCCGGTAGCGATGGTTAGGGCAGTGCCCAAGGCTTTGGAGCAAGGCTTTGGACCAAGGCATTGGACCAAGGCATTGGAGCAAGGTAATCACGAGCAACACCCACGGCCCCGCCGAACGCCGCCGATGCAGGTTCGCGAGGCTCATAGGCACTGCCCTCCCAGGTCGGCACAGCCGACCGGAAACGTGGGTTCCTATAGACTGTGGGGGATGCAATGGTCAACGTTGCACCCGCTCGCGTCGAAGCGCGCGCCAAGGTGCCGCAAAAAGTTCGCTCTATTGCCTCCTGTTAACCAGTCCGCTCAACGATCCGGCAACCTCTAGGGTGCAACGTTGAGGTTCAAGACGAAGTGGCGGGGCGCGCGCGATGCTTTCGATGATTATTTGGGTCGTGGCACTGGCGGGGAGTATCTCCGGCGTGTGCCTGACAGTGGCGCTGGGCTGGCACTCGGCCCATATTTTGGCGACCGCGTTCGTGACCTTGGCTTTGGTCGCCTCAGCCGTCAACGATCATCGCTCGGCAGAACTCGCCGGCGGCACGCAATACAGCCTCGCAGCCATCGCCGCCCGCTACATGGGCCTGATGTGGGCCTGGAGCACACTGTCGGCCTACGTTGTCTACGCCTTTATCCTCGACTGGCCCCATTGGGTCACTGTCGTGGTGGCGATGTTCGTGGCCTGTGTTCTGTGTTTGTTCATGGCCATCGTTCTGGATCGCGAGGCCATATCAGACACACCAGACAGCGGCACGTCGATGCTGGTCCGCGTCTTGGTCAAGAGCCAGTTCGCCCTGGGCGCAATCTTATTCGGCGCTTTGGTTGCCTACCGGCGCCAACCTGACATCGCGATCGAGGAAGCCCAGCAATGGGTGGCCATCAACTTGGCTATTTGCACCGCAGTCGGTCTCATGACGTTGACGGGGTATTTGATCCTCCAGGAATACCGTCAGAGTGCCGACGCAGATGTAGCGTCCACTTGAGGCTCGGCACTGCAAGCCGTCAGGAATTTGTGAACTTCGGCTTCCGTTTCTCGACGAACGCCGTCATGCCTTCCTTCTGGTCGTTGATCGAGAACATCGCGTGGAACACGCGCCGCTCGAAACGGATGCCTTCTGTCAGCGTCGTCTCGTAGGAGCGGTTGACGCTTTCCTTGGTCATCATCGTGATCGGCAGCGACATGGCGGCGATGGTGTCCGCCGTCTTCAGCGCGTCCGCCAGCAGGTCGGCCGCCGGCACGACGCGGCTGACCAGACCGGCGCGCTCAGCTTCCGCCGCGTCCATCGTCCGCCCCGTGAGGCACATCTCCATAGCCTTGGCTTTGCCGACGAAACGGGTGAGGCGCTGCGTTCCCCCGGCGCCCGGCATGACACCGAGCTTGATCTCCGGTTGTCCGAATTTGGCCGTGTCGGCGGCGATTATGAAATCGCACATCATCGCCATTTCACAGCCGCCACCGAGCGCGAACCCGGCCACTGCCGCAATCGTCGGCTTGCGGCACCGGGCGAGCCGATCCCAGGCCCCGATGAAGTCTTCCTTATAGGCCTGCATATAGCTCTTGGCCTGCATTTCCTTGATGTCGGCACCCGCGGCGAAAGCCTTGTCGGAGCCCGTCACCACGATGCACCCGATGGCCTCGTCCGCTTCCCAAATGTCCAGCACGTGTCCGATCTCGCGGATGATCTGCGCATTGAGCGCGTTCAGCGCCTGCGGCCGGTTGAGCGTGATAAGGCCGACCTTGCCGCGCACCTCAGTGAGAATGGTTTCATAGGCCATGCGCGTGCTCCGGGATCATCCAACAACAACGCCTGACAGCTACCCGAGCCGTCGCCTCCGAGCAATGCCCTGCCGCCATTGCAACATCCACGCACACCGTGATCGGCCCGGGCCTCATGGGCCTTACCGTTTTGCTTCTGTCGTCGTCCCCGGGAAAATCCGGGGGTGCGGAGCGCGTCGGTTGACGCGAGGGCCCGACGGGACGGGCGGGGGCTCACACGGTCGTCCGGGTGTGAGCAGATCCGATTTGACCCTCGAACCCACGGGCAGTCTTGCGGCAACCGTCGCGCTCCACGCTGTGTTTGTTTGGATCTGCCACAACCGCACTTGCGCCGTTGTCGTGGCCTGCTCCGCCGTCCATGTACGGACTGCTCCGGCCCTCCAGGAAGGGCTGTCCGGCAGAGGCGCGGGGTCGGACAACCGGTTCTGAAGCCCGCCTTGTCCCGCGCTGTTCACAGCACCCCACCGCATTCGAGAACCATCTAGAAAGCCCCGGTCGGTGAGGTGAAATCAGCATGCCACAAAACCAGCGTCCCACAACCTATTAGTGCAATTAAGGTTTATTGCGCGCGCCATCCCATCGTGCCGCTGCCGACCGCCACCAGCGTCACCGCTGACACGTCGGACAATAAAACGTCGAGCGGCCAGCCTGGACAATGCGCTTGATGGTGTCATCGCACCCTGCGCGCGGGCAGGGCTCGCCGGTGCGGCCGTAGACGGCAAAACGGCCTTGGTAGGTGCCTTGGCTGCCATCGGCCTTGCGATAATCCTTGAGTGTGGACCCGCCCGCCTGCAGCGCGGCCTCGAGCACAGCCTTGATCTCGGGAACGAGGCGCACCGCGTGCGGCGACGGAGCGCCGGTGTGCAGCGCCAGCACCGACGCGCTTTTTTTCGGGCTGAGGCGGGCGCGATGCAGGGCTTCCGACACATAGATGTTGCCGAGCCCGGCGATGGTGC
>JANYHP010000602.1 GCA_025359005.1 Hyphomicrobiaceae bacterium
ATGCACTCGCTCACCTGAGCTTCAGCGTCGAGAGCGAGACGAGGGCGAGGATCACGGAAATAATCCAGAAGCGGACGACGACGGTGCTTTCGGGCCAGCCCTTCTGCTCGTAGTGGTGGTGCAGCGGCGCCATGCGGAAAACGCGCTTGCCCGTCATCTTGAACGACGCCACCTGGATGATCACGCTCATCGCCTCGAGCACGAACAGCCCGCCGCAGATGGCCAGCACGATCTCGTGCTTGGTGGCAACCGCGATGGTGCCGAGCGCGCCACCCAAGGCCAGCGAGCCTGTATCGCCCATGAAGATCATCGCCGGCGGCGCGTTGAACCAGAGGAAGCCCAGCCCGGCCCCGATCAACGCCCCGCATATGATGGCCAGTTCGCCCACCCCCGCAACATGGGTGACCTGCAGATAGCGGGCGAAGTCGATGCGGCCGATGGCGTAGGCGATGAACCCGAAGGTGGCCGCCGTGATCATCACCGGCACGATGGCCAAGCCATCGAGCCCGTCGGTCAGGTTCACGGCATTGCCCGAGCCGACCACCACGACCATGCCGAACAGGATGAAGACATAGCCAAGATCGAGCAGCACGCTCTTGAAGAAGGGCACCGCCAGCTTGCCGGCCAGCGCCGGCGGCGACAGTTGCATGATCGTGAACGCGGCAATGCCAGCCACCAGGAATTCCAGTGCCAACCGCGCCTTGCCGCCGAAGCCGGACGTCGTCTGCTTCGTGACCTTCAGATAGTCATCGTAAAAGCCGATGGCGCCGTATGCCAGCGTCACCGCCAGCACCACCCACACGTAACGATTCGCCCAGTTGGCCCACAGCAACGTTGAGACCGTCACCCCCGCCAGGATCATCAGCCCGCCCATGGTCGGCGTGCCGCGCTTGACGAAGTGCGATTTCGGCCCGTCCTCGCGGATCGGCTGGCCCTTGCCCTGCTTGATGCGCAACAGGTCGATGATCGCCGGCCCGAACAGGAACACGAACAGGCCCGCCGTCATCAGCGAGCCCATGGTCCGGAACGTGATGTAGCGGAAGACATTGAGTGGCCCGAATTGATCGGCAAAGGCCACGAGTTCATAGAGCATGCACAGTCCCCCGTTCCGCCCGACACCTACCGGCCCACTGTGCCGGTCGCGATGGCGGAATTAAGCTCGCTTTTTCGCGATTTCGCGAACCGCCGTGACGATCGGCGCCATAGTGGTGCCCAGCGATCCCTTGATCATCACCGCATCCCCTGCGGCGAGCCGCTCGGTGACCGCCTCAACCAGGCCCAGCGACGTCGCCGCATGCAGGCCGCGTCGCGCAGCAGGCAGCGCATCGAACAGCGCCTTCATGTGTGGGCCGCAGGCGTAAACCAGATCGACATCGGCTGCCTCGACGGCTTCAGCCAGGCCACGATGAAGGGCATCCGCCTGCTCGCCCAGTTCCCGCATATCGCCGAGAACGGCGATGCGACGGCCGTAGCGCTGCCGCGGCACGGTGCCGAGGTTGGCGAGGGCCGCCTTCATGGACGCCGGGTTGGCGTTGTAGCTTTCGTCGATCAACAGGACATGCCCATCGCCAAGTGCCAACACGCTGCGCGCGCCGCGGCCAGCCGGCGCCTCGATTGTGGCAAGAGCCGCGATGCAGGTATCAACCTCCGCCCCCACGGCATCGAGGGCCGCCAGCACAGCCAAAGAATTCATGACAGTGTGTCGCCCCGGTGCGCCGACGCGATAGGCGACAGAGCGTCCATGCAGGCTGGCAACCACATCGGAGCCATCACCGTCCATCACCAGTTTCTCGATGCGCACGTCGGCGTCGGCATTCTCGCCGAAGCCGACGATACGGGCGGAGCGTTCTTCGGCGCGCAGGCTCAGCAGATTGAAATAGCGGTTGTCGCGATTGAGGATCGCAATGCCGTCCGACGGCAGGCCCGACAACAACTCGGCCTTGGCTTCCGCAATTTCATCCACGGAGGCGAAATGCGCCAGATGCACCGCCTCGACCGTGGTAACGATCGCCACATCGGGCGCCACCATGCGGGCCAACGGCGCGATCTCGCCGGCATGGTTCATGCCGATCTCGAACACGCCGAACCGTGTTTCCGACGGCATGCGCGCGAGCGTGAGTGGCACGCCCCAATGGTTGTTGTAGGACTTTTCTGAGGCGTGCGTGGCGCCGGCCCGCGACAGGCACTGGCGGAGCATCTCCTTGGTGCCCGTTTTGCCGACGCTGCCGGTGATTGCGATCACCTTGGCGTCGGAGCGGAAGCGCGCGATGCGGCCGGCGTCCTGCAAGGCCAAAAGCGGATCGGCGACGCGGATCAGCGACCCGTCGCCGGGCTGGCGCGCGTAGCGCGTACGGACGAGAGCCGCGACGGCTCCCGCCTTGAAGGCCGTGCTGACGAAGTCATGGCCGTCGCGCTGATCGGTGATGGCGACGAATAGATCGCCAGGCGCGAGCGTCCGCGTGTCGATCGAGATGCCGCTGATGGCACCCGGCATCGGCCCATCGACGACGCCGTCACAGACCGCCGCCAGCGTCAGGCCGGTCCAGAGGGCTGGCCGCGGCGTTTTCGTCGCGGCGCTCATCTCATCTTGCGCTTCGCTCATGGCTCCAAAGCCCCCTTCATGGACCACCGAGGACGGATCGCGCCGCCGCCTGGTCGGAGAACGGCGTCGTCGTCGCGCCGATGATCTGCCCTGTTTCGTGGCCCTTGCCGGCAATCAGCACGACATCGCCCTTGTGCATACGTTCAACGGCCGCGGCGATGGCCACCGCACGATCGCCGATTTCCAGCACCTCGGCGGACGCGCCCGCAGCACCGGCCAGAACCGCCTTGCGAATGTCGGCGGGCACCTCGAAGCGCGGGTTGTCGTCGGTGACGATGACGATGTCGGCCAAGTCAGCCGCGATGCGACCCATGATCGGCCGCTTGCCGGCATCCCGATTGCCGCCGCAGCCCATCACGCAGATCAGCCGCCCCGGCGCGAACGGCCGAAGCGCTGCGAGCGCCGCGCCCAGCGCCTCGGGCTTGTGGGCGTAGTCGACGACGACAAGACCGCCGCGAGCCCCGCCCACAACCTCGAGCCGCCCCGACACGCCTTCGAGCATCGCCAGCGCGCTGATCGCACGGCCTGGGTCCTCGCCGAGAGCGATGGCGAAGGCCGCCGCGACCAGCGCATTGCCGGCTTGATAGCTGCCGATGAGGTCGAGGTGCACGGTGTAGGTTTGGCCACCGTGTTCGACGCGCAGGCGCTGCTTGAAGCAATCGGCTGCGACATCGGCGAGCCGCAGCGTTTCGCCAGCCGCTCCGACCGTCATCAGGCGCAGGCCGCGCGCACGGGCAGCGGCGATCGCCTCGGCGGCGTAAGGCGCGTCCGCATTGACGATGGCCGGCTGGCCGGGCTGCAGCAGACGCCGGAACAGGCCGAGTTTAGCATCGAGATAGTGCGCGATATCGGGGTGATAATCGAGATGATCGCGGCCGAGATTGAGGAAGGCGCCGGCCGCCAGCCGCACGCCGTCCAGGCGAAATTGATCGAGGCCGTGCGACGAGGCCTCCAAGGCCAAATGCGTGATGCCCTCGCCGGCCAGCGCATCCAAGGTTTGATGCAGGGACACGGGGTCCGGCGTGGTCAGCGAACCGTAGACCGCCCCCGAAGGCTTCACCACGCCAATGGTCCCGAGCGACGCGGCCTGCCGCCCCAGCGTTGTCAAAAGCTGGCGCGTGAAGTCGGCGACCGACGTTTTGCCGTTAGTCCCGGTGACCGCCACGACATGCGGGGGTTGGCGGGGGTAGAAGCGGGCGGCCATTTGGGCCAGCACCCGGCGCGGCTCGGGCGCCGTCAACACCGCAACACCGGCAGGCACGTCGATCGCTGCGCTGGACTTGAACAGGACAGCCGCGGCACCCTTGGCCACGGCGTCGCCGACGAACCGTGCGCCGTCCGCGCTCGATCCGGCGAGCGCTGCGAAGAGATGACCGGGTGCCACCTGGCGGCTATCCGACGACAGTCCCGCAACATCGCACTCCGGATCGCCGGCTGCGAGGTGGACATCGTCGACGATCAGATCCTTGAGCCGCATCAGGTCTTGTCCATGGCCGTCAAGGCAGAGCCGTCACGCCGGAGCCATCGTTCCGGGCACGTCGGTCGGCAGGAGGCCGACGAACAGGAAGCAATGCGCCCGCCCGGCAAACACCGCGTGCACTACGCCAGAGATGTGACGGCTTGTATTGTGCGTCGCGGGGTGCGTCAAATCCGCATTGATCGGAGCACTGCGCAAGTTTCAGGCATGGGCGCGCCGGCCGGCTCGATCAGACGTGCGCGCCACACCGACGCCTCGCCTCAGAACCGCGTCGTCAGCGTCGTCAGCCAGTCGGGCATGATGTCGACCAGCGCCGCCTCTGCCGACTTGTCGAGCCCCGACAGCACCAGCAGCCCCACCACCAGCAGAACCAGTCCGAGCACCGACTTCGCCGTCGAACCCGCCGACAGCATCCGCCCGCGCAGCCGCAGCATGGCTTCTCGACTGAGCATGCCGAGAATCAACAACGGCAGCGCTGCGCCAATGCCAAACATCGCCATCGTCAGCGCAACCTGACCCAGATCCTTGCCTTGCGACGCGAGCACGGACGCCGCCCCCAACGTCGGCCCCACGCACGGGCTCCACACCGCGCCGAGCAGCAGCCCAACGCCGGCCTGCCCCCACAAGCCCTCGCCCTTGCCGCCGCCGAAGCGAGCGTCTGCCCAGCCAGCCAGCGGCGAGGCGACGCCCGCGATCCAATCTTGCAACGGCTTGATCAAGAGGACGATGCCGATGCCGATCAGCAGCACCGCCGAGAGCGAGCGGAACAGCGTCGCATCAAGCCCGATCGCAAAACCCACCGTCGCGACGAAGAGCCCGATTGTCACAAAGCTGAGCGCCAGTCCGCCGGCCAGCGCCGCCGGGCCGTATTTGTGCTGCGTCGCCGCCGTGCCGATGACGATCGGCAGGATCGGCAGCACGCACGGCGACAACGTCGAGAGCACACCAGCCATCAAGGCCAGTCCGTGAGTTGCAAGGGCCATGTGAGTGGCGGTTCTCTGATTGTGGGCGCGAGGTTCATTCGCCCTGGCGGGCGAAATGCGAGGGGGCTACGCGCCCCCTCGCGCTCCCGCGCCAGGGCCGAGGCCCTGGACCCGTTTGATTAGAGGGCCTTGGTGACTACAGAGCCTTGGCGAGCAGGGCTTCGATGGAGGCGGCATTGGTGTCGCCGGTCGAGCGGCCCACTTCCTTGGCGCCCTTGTAGACGATCAAGGTGCTCTGGCTCTGGACGTTGAGCGCCTTCAGGTCCGGCTTCTGGCTGTCGAAATCGACCTCGAGCTTGACAAAGCCCTTGTACTTGTCCGTGCCGAGCAGTGAATTGATAATCGGGTGTTGTGCCTTGCAGGTCGGGCACCACGGCGCGCTCACATCCACCAGCACGGCCTTGCCAGCCTTCTGCGCGTCGGCCAGCGCCGCGGGCGTGAACTTGGTGCCCTGCAGGGCTAAGGCCGGGGCAGCGATGGCCGCGCCGAGGGCAAGGGCTGCAATAAGGGCGTTGCGGCGGGAATACGACATGAAGGTCCTCCGGTAGGCCCATTGAGCGGGCCGAGTTGATACCTTCTGTCTATGGCCGACTCACTGTCCAGGCACCAATCAAACCGGGTCAACGCTTCGTGAGCGGTGCGCGAGAAGGAGCCAGGCGCTGCCGGCAGCATTTCATGTCGCGCACGTTAACCACCTCGCCTGAAACACCTGCCAGCGGCTCGCTGCAGGGCCTGACCACCGCTGGCTAAAACGGCCTTTAGCGGGGATAACCCGTATAAACAGCCAACCGCGGTGGCGCGGCCAGCCTGTCCCGCGCGCACCGACCCCCGGTTTCCGGGGCCCCTCGGTAGCGGCACCTCCAAAATCGGCAAACTTATCCCCCTGGTCGCGGCGTGCGTTATACTGGTGCCCATCACGTCACGCGCCGGTCCGGTCCAAACGGCAGGCGCTGACCGCTCTTTGACATCGTGAAAACCGGGCAGCCGTCTGCCCACCCCGTCGGCGCCTCGCCGGACGTTCGCCCCGCCACGCCCGCCTACTCCGCCGCTTCCTTGGCCAGGAAGCCGCCCGACTGGCGCGACCAGAGAACGGCATAAAGCCCGCCACGGCGCAGCAGGTCGTCGTGGGTCCCCGTCTCCACCACCCGGCCGCGATCCATGATGATCAGCCGGTCCATGGCGGCAATCGTCGACAGCCGATGGGCGATGGCGATCACCGTCTTGCCGGCCATGAGATTGTCGAGCTGGTCCTGGATAGCGGCCTCCACCTCACTGTCGAGCGCGCTGGTGGCTTCATCGAGGATGAGGATCGGCGCATCCTTCAGCAGCACGCGTGCGATAGCGATCCGCTGGCGCTGGCCACCCGACAGCTTGACGCCCCGCTCGCCCACGTGCGCGCCGTACCCCCGCCGGCCCTTGCCGTCTTCCAGTCCGAGAATGAAATCGTGCGCCTGGGCGCGCTTCGCCGCCGCCATCATCGCCGCCTCGCCGGCATCGGGGCGGCCGTAGAGGATGTTGTCGGCGACAGACCGATGCAGCAGCGAGGTATCCTGCGTCACCATGCCGATCGCCGAACGCAAGGTATCCTGCCGCACGCGGGCGATGTCCTGTCCGTCGATCAAAATGCGGCCGCCTTCGAGGTCGTAGAAGCGCAACAGCAGATTGACCAAGGTCGACTTACCGGCGCCCGAGCGGCCGACGAGACCCACCTTCTCGCCAGCCTTGATCGTCAGCGAGAGGTCGTTGATCACACGGCCGGGATCGGCGCCGGGCTCGCCACGCGCGCGCCCGTAGTCGAAGCGGATGGCATCGAACCGGATCTCGCCTTTGGCAGCAACAAGCGCCGGCGCGCCGGCGGCATCGAGCACGGTCAGCGGGCTGGAGATCGTCTGCATACCCTCCTGCACCGTGCCGACGTTGTCGAAGATGCCGGCCACCACCCAGAAGATCCAACCGGAAATGGCGACCAGGCGCAGGATCAAGCCGGTAACAACCGTGATGGCGCCGAGCGAAACATCGCCCCGCCCCCACAGCCAGATCGCCAGCGCGGTCGTCACCACGATCAGCACGCCGTTAAGCGCGAAGATGGCGAACTCCATCGAAGTCAGGTTGCGTGTCGACGCGGCCCATTTGCGCATCTGCTCTTCGAGCGCCGTCCGCGCGTAGCCGTCTTCGCGGCTGGTGTGGGAGAAGAGCTTGACGGTGGAGATGTTGGTGTAGCTGTCGACGATACGGCCGACCAGCATCGAGCGCGCTTCCGCCGCCTCCGCCGACAGCGCCTGGATGCGCGGCACGAAATATTTCAGCGCCAGCAAGTAGGCTGCAAGCCAGATCAGCAGCGGCAGCGCAAGGCGCCAATCGGCGGCAGCAAACAACACCAGCGTGCCGATGAAGTGCACGGCAGCGAACCACAGGCTGTCGATCAGGTTCAGCGCGCTCTCCCGCAGCGCCTGCGCGTTCTGCATGATCTTGTTGGCGACGCGGCCGGCGAAATCGTTCTGGAAAAAGCCGAGGCTCTGGCGCAGCACGTAGCGGTGCGTATCCCAGCGGATGCGCGTCGTCAGCGCTGGCGTGATCAGCTGGTTCTTGATGAGATCGTGCACGGTCGACACCACAGGCCGCACAATCAGCGCCAACACCGCCATGCCGATCAACGACCAGCGATGCTCGGCGAGGAACGTCTCCGGCGTCACGGATATGCGCATAGCGTCAACGAGACTGCCGACGAACGCCGTCAGTGATACCTCAATGATCGAGCCCAGCCCGCCGACGACCAGCAGCACCGCAAAAACCGGCCAGACCGGCATAAGGAAATGCTTGTAGTAGGCCAGTAGCGTGCGCGGCGGCTGCACCGGCTCGGCCTCCCGGAACACCGGGATGCGCGTCTCGAACCAATGATAAAGCGTGTCCAACATTGTGGCGCTGCGTCCTGAACAGAAACGCGCGGCCTCACGATCGGTAAGACCGTGGCCGCGCTTTCAGCCATCGTACCCCGGTTCCCCGCCCCACTTCAACCCGCTGGGCCGCAGTGGACGACCCGGTCGCCCCCGCGGCGAGTGCCGCATCGAGGGCCAACACGATGCCGGCAAGCGTGTCGGCGCCCGACGAGTGGCCGATGCCGCGCAGCGTCGCGATGTGGTCGGGCAATGCGGCGACATCGCCGATGAGGATCGCATTCAACGCCGCGTGCACGCTGGCGGCGGCAAGACCGTCGGCGGCGGCGGCGAGATGGGCGCCGCTGAGACCTGTGGTCAGCAGGTCCAACTCGGGCACAAGCGCCTCCCACAGTGCGTCGCGCAGCCTAAGCTTGCCGAGCGCCGAGAGCACCAGCAACAGCCCGCCCACCAGATCGTCGCCGGAGGGCGTGAGGCCGGGGCCGAGGCCGATCAACAATGTGGCTGAACGCGAAAGACCGTCGTTGGATAGACCCAATTCCAGAGCACGTCCGAGATGTTCAGCGAGTGCGGCGATCGTCGGAGCGGCGGCGCGCGCGGAGCGGTCCGACCGCTCGGGCGCACGCGCGATGACGAGGCGGCTCAAGCCTTCGGCCGGCCATGCCGCGGCGTCGTCTCGCCGGATGCGCGCGAGCGCCGCGCCGACACCGGCGGGCGATACCATCGGCCAGGGTGGCGGCTGCCAGACGGGCGCGCCACCCGTCGTGAGCGCGAACCGGTCGCCGATGATCAGCCGGCCACCGGACACCGCACCCTTGGCCTCGCGCGTGAGGCCGAACCGCAACCAGTCGAGCGGGCCGAGGCTTTTGCTCACCAGGACATTGAGCGGGCCGTCACCGAGCCCTTCGCCGCCGAGCGTGACAAAGCCGCGCGCTGTCATGAGCACCACACTGCGATCGAAGGCAGCAGCCACTTCAGCGTCGCCGTCGTGGCCAAGGATTTCAGCAGCGACAGGGCCTATACGCAGAACGAAGAGGGCATTCGTCATGGCGCATCCGGGACGATATGCGTGCCGGTGCGGCCGGCAAGCGCAGAAACAGCGTCGGCAAGCTGAGCGATGACGACGCGCTGGCCGCCGCCCTCGATGAAGCGGATCGCCGCCTGCACTTTCGGCCCCATGCTGCCGGGTGGGAAATGCCCGTCGACGTAAAGTTTCTTCAGTTCCGACAGACCGACGCGATCCAGAAACCGCTGGCTCGGCGTGCCGAAATCGACGGCTACTCTCGGCACCGCCGTCAACAGCATGATGGTGT
>JANYHP010000616.1 GCA_025359005.1 Hyphomicrobiaceae bacterium
AACGCCACACTAAGCCAATGATTTTTCTAGTGGCCTTCGTGTCGCGCCAAAACTGAACGAAGGTGCGGCGGTGATGCAGTTTTGGCGCGACAGGCCACTAGTTGCAAGGCGTCGTCGGCACTTTCCCGGTGTTGCTATCCCGTGTCAGCGATCCTCGATGTGTGATTCCACATTTTTTATCGGTGGGTTGGTCGTGGTCTGTAGGGTGCAATAGCCCACTTCCGGGCGTATTGCACCGGGACGAGCGAGGTTTCAACGTTGGTCGATGTGTCCTGGGGGCGGTGCAATACGGCCAAGAGGCCACTTGCACCCTACGACCGAGGCATCGTCCGGCCACAGCGAACCCTGCTGATCCCGGGTATCGCGGGTGCAGCCCCGCCGGGAGTAGCAGGGCATTCAGTCATAATCACGCCCAGTTGCGACCCCTTACATACCGGTTCACGACGCGGAACGCTACATGCCCAGCCTGGTCAGGTTTTTGTTCATCATCGCCGTCGCGAGCGGGCTTGTGGCGGGCGGCCTGTTCGCGCTGTCGGAGTATTTCGAGCCCCGCCAGACAGAGACGCGGTCGCTCGTTCCAGGCGTCAAGGTCCGGCGCTGACGAAACGGCGCCGTGTCGAGGTCGACTGATCGGTGGCGACGTGCCACCAAAGCGGGGACTGCAGTGGCGATGAAAATGCAGAGTGCGCCGGTACTGGGCTTGGCTGCGGCTGCCGTGCTGCTTGTGACGGCGCTACAGCCCGCGCGCGCCGAAAGCGATTGGCAGCCGTTCAAGGATCGCGACCCCATCGTAAGCCGGCGCGCCACGCCGCCGCGCCCTACGGATGACCGGCCACCGCTGCCAGCCATGAACGGCACCCTGGACGGCATTTTGCATGGCCCAGACGACCGTGGCTCCGACGACCGTGGCCCAGACGGCCCGCGCACGCCGCAGCCCTCACCGCGTGACGAACCGCCGCCGGCCTTCGGTTCGGCCTATCCTGGATCGCCGCAGCCCTACGCGCAGCCGCCACCCGGCACTGGCCCGATTGCCGCCACGGCAGGCCGGATCGAGCGGTTCGAACCTGAACCGACGCTGGCGGCCGACGGCAGCGGCCTGCCGCAAGACGCCTGGCGCGGCATGGATATCAAAGCGGTGGAAGAGGCTCTCGCCGGCCTCGCATTGCCGCCGAAATCACCGGCGCTGGCGTCGCTGTGGCTGCGCCTGATGACGGCGGCGATCGACCCGCCGCAGGGTGGCCGCACGCCGGCCCATTTCGACGCCATCCGCCTGGAAGCGCTCTATCGCGCCGGCCGCCTGACCGAGATGGGCAAGCGGCTTGAAGGCGCCTCCGAGAGCGATCCGATCTTCCAGGCCTTCCGCATCCGCCACGCGCTCGCCGTCGGCAATCAGGCGACCGCATGTGCGGCATCACGCGCGCTGATGGCCCGACGGGCGGAGTTGCCGCTGACGCTGGTCTCGGAGTTGCATCTGCTGGCCGGCTATTGCGCGGCGGCCGAAGGCAACGCGGCCGGTGCCGGGTTGGCCGCCGACCTCGCGCGCGAAGCCCAGGTCGATGCGCCGGTGGCATTGGCGGCACTGGATGCGCTGGCCGGCAACGGCCGGGCCGGACTTGCTGTGCCAAAGCTCGTGCGCGTGCTCGACTATCGCCTGCTCGAACTGCTTGGCCCGATCGACCCCGGCCAGATCCTGGACAAGGCCGAACCGGCATTGGTCGCGGCGCTGGCATTGGATGAAAAGGCCGAGCCCGCCACGCGGGTGGCAGCGGCGGAGGCTGCCGTGCGGCTCGGGGCGCTGTCGTCGGTCGAATTGACATCAGCCTATCAGGGCGCCGCCGCCGATCCGTCCGTGCCTGCCCTCCGGCGCGCCGAACTGGTCCGCCAGATCGCCGCCGAGGGATCGGCGCCGCGCAAGCTGCAGCTGGCCCGCGCTGCCCTCGACGACGCCCGCAAGGCCAGCGCGGCCCATGCAATGGCACAGGTGTTGGCGCCGTTGATGGCGGGTGTGGAGCCGGTGCCTGGGCTCGAGCCCTATGCCGAGACGGCCACCGAGATCTTCCTCGCGGTCGGCGATACGCCCAAGGCGCGCGCCTTTGCGGCGGCGCCCCAGGCGCGGCACTGGCTGGCGCTGGTCGACATTGCCGACCGCGGGCCAAGCGAAGGCCAGCGCGAGGCCAACTTGATTGCGCTCGATGACATGGTTCGACGCAACCGCTTCGCAGCCCCCCTGCTGCACCGACTTGCCACCGTACTCGACGCCACCGACGTCAACGTGCCCATCCCGCTGTGGGAAGCCGCCAGCCGCACGCCGCAACCCGCCACCGGCTATCTGGCCGAGACCGGCGTGCTGCCGCAGTTGCAGGAGGCGGCGAAGAAAAAGGATATGGCCCGAACCATTTTGCTCAGCCTGCGCGCAGCGGGGCCGGCGGAGGCGCAGGGGCTGCACATTATCGCGCTCGGCGATACGATCCGGGCGTTGCGCCGGGCAGGGCTCGACGGTGACGCCCGCCGCTTCGGCGTCGAGGCGCTGATTGCCGACTGGCCACGCGGAACGCCACAGTGACCGCCCCCGCGACGCCTGCCGCCGACAACGCCGCGCACCTGGCGAGCTTTCTCGAAATGCTGGCCGCCGAACGCGGCGCCGCCGTCAACACGCGCGAGGCCTATGCCCGCGACATCGGCGACTTTCTGGCCTTTGCCGACGCGCAGGGGCTGGCCATCGCGGAGATCAAACGGGCGCACATCAGCGCCTATCTCGAAAGCCTCGGCCGCGCCGGGCTCGCCGCCTCGTCACGGGCGCGGAAACTCTCGGCGCTCAAGCAGTTCGCCAAGTTCATGCTCGCCAGCGACGTGATCGACGACGACCCCTTCGAACTGCTGCGTGGGCCGAAGAAGGCGCGGCCGCTGCCGAAGGTGCTGTCGATCGCCGAGGTCGACCGGGTGTTGACGTTGGCCGAAGCCCGCGCCCAGGCAGCGACCGGCGCCGACCGGCTGCGGGCGCTGCGCCTGCACGCGCTGATCGAGGTGCTTTACGCAAGCGGGCTGCGCGTCAGCGAACTCGTCACCCTGCCGCGCGCGGTGCTGGCCGGCGATGGCCGTGTGCTGACCATCAAGGGGAAAGGTGGCCGCGAACGGCTGGTGCCGCTGACGGGTCCGGCAATCGCCGCGCTTGACCGCTTCCTGGCTGAGAGCACCACGGGCGAGGCCACCTCCAGCGGCGCCAGCAAGCACTATCTGTTTCCCTCGCGCAGCGCCGAGGGGCATCTGACGCGACAGCGGCTCGGCCAGGACCTGAAGGCGCTGGCGCTGGACGCCGGCCTCGACCCCGAGCGCGTCTCGCCGCATGTGCTGCGGCACGCCTTCGCCTCGCATCTGCTGGACCGCGGCGCCGACCTGCGTGTGGTACAGCAGTTGCTCGGTCATGCCGACATTTCCACGACCGAGATCTATACGCACGTGCTGCAAGAGCGGCTCAAGCAACTGGTGTTCGAGCATCACCCGCTGGCCAAGCCGCCGGGCGGACCGGCGGGCTGAGCCGGTACGCTTAACAAGCTGACAGTGCTGGTTAATTTCAGGCTGATAGAGTTAATCGCGCCAGCGGCTCCAGGATCGTCACCAGGCGCCAATTCAGTTTCTGGCTACGCGGGTAGCCAACTCATCGCCGATGCCCCTCCTGCGCCTCCGGAAGCGCGCGCAGAGGCCTTCGGGAGGGTGATTCTCGCCCCCTCCCCGGGGCCACCATCACCGCGTGCCGTTAACCGTCAGCTGCGGATTTCACCGCCCGTCGCGCGGGTCACTTCAGCGACGATGCGCTTGGCGAGCCCGTCGATCTCGGCCTCGGTCAAGGTCGCGTCGCGCGGCTGCACGGTCACCGCGATGGCGAGCGACTTCTTGCCCTCCGGCACGCCCTTGCCCTGGTAGACATCGAACACGCCAACCGCGGCCACCAGCGCCTTGTCGGCCGCCATGGCCGCCTTGACCACGTCGGCAGCCGCGACGCCGTCGTCGACGATGAATGCGAAGTCGCGCGAGACGGCCTGCAACGCGCTGGCCTCCAGCGGCGGCCGGGCGCGGGACGCCTTACGCTTCTCGGCGGGCAGGTCGGAGACGAACACCTCGAAGGCCGCGACGGGGGCCCCTGCGAGATCGAGCAGCTTCAAGGTTGCGGGATGGATCTCGCCGAAATGGGCGAGCACCAGCTTCGGACCAAGGCGCAAGGTGGCCGAACGACCGGGATGGAACCACGTCGGCGCATCGCGGGTAATCTGCGCCTTCGACGCGTCCACGCCCAGCGCGGTGAGCACCGCCAGGGCGTCGGCTTTGGCGTCGAACACGTCGGCGCCGAGCCCCGGCTCGCGCCAGTGGCGCCCGGCCCCCACCAACCGTGCCGCGCCGACGCGCACGCCGGTGGCTGCCACGAACTGATCGCCCGGCTTGTCGCCGCGATAGGCCTGACCGACCTCGAACAGCGCCACGTCATCGGCGCCACGGTTACGGTTGCGGGCGGATGCCGCCAGCAAGCCCGGCAGCAGCGACGGCCGCATGGTCGTCAACTCAGACGAAATGGGGTTGGCGAGATCGAGGGCTGCCGCGCCGCCGCCGAAGTGCGTGGCCTGCGCCCGATCGACGAACGACCAGGTGATCGCCTCGACCATGCCGCGGCTGGCGAGCAGCCGCCGCGACCGCCGCACGCGCTTCTGCAGCGGCGTCAAGGTCGCGCGCGTGACACCGCTGGAGAGCCGCGGCAACGGCGCCGACGGCACGTTCTGCAGGCCATGGATGCGGGCGATTTCCTCGACAAGATCGGCGGGCCCCTGGATGTCGGGCCGCCAGGACGGCGCAGTCACCTTGAAGGCCGGCCCCTTGCCGGCAAGAGTGAAGCCCAAGGCTTCCAGAGTACGGCGCATGTCGGCGTCCGGGGGGGCGACGCCCATCAGCTTTCCGACGCGCGCGAAGGAGAACTCCATCGTGAACGGCTTGATCGGCGGCGTGCCGGCAACGCGCTTTTTCGACGGTGTGCCGCCGGCGACTGCGAGCATCATCGCGGTCGCCAGATCGAGGCCCGGCTCGATGAAAGCGGGATCGACGCCGCGCTCGAAACGATAGCGCGCATCGGTCTGCAGGTTGGCCTTGCGGCCGGTGGTCGCCGTGCGCAAGGGATCGAAATAGGCGCATTCGATGAGGATGTTCGTGGTCGTCTCGGTGGAGCCCGTATCAGTGCCGCCGAGAATGCCGCCGAGGCCCAGCACGCGCGCGTCATCGGCGATGACGCACATGGTGTCATCGACGGTGTAGGTTTGGCCGTTGAGGCCGGGGAATTGCTCACCATTTTTTCCGAGGCGGGCACGGATGGCCCCCTCGATCTTGTCGGCGTCGTAGACGTGCAACGGCCGGCCGCGATCGATGGAGATGTAATTGGTCACGTCCACCACGGCGTTGATCGGCCGCTGGCCGACGGCCTTGAGGCGAGCCTGCATCCAGGCCGGCGCCGGGCCGTTGGTGATGCCACGGATCATGCGGCCGGCAAAACACGGGCAGGCGCTTTCGGCGTCGTTGGGGAAATCGAGTTTGATATCGACGGCGCACTCAGCGGTGCCCTCGACAGTGCCGAGCGGCTTTTCCGGTTTGAGTTTGCCGAGGCCGGCGGCGGCGAGATCGCGCGCGATACCGCGCACGCCGGTGCAGTCGGGGCGATTGGGGGTGAGCTTGACCTCGATCACGGGATCGCCGAGCCCCAGTGCGTCGGCGTACCTCTCGCCGATCTTGCCAGCGAACGTCGCATCGAGTTCGACGATGCCGGTGTGCGCGTCGCTCAATTCCATTTCGCGTTCCGACAGCATCATGCCGTTGGAGACGACGCCGCGCACCGGCTTCTTCTCGAGCGTCAGCTTGGTGCCGGGGATGTAGGCCCCCAGCGGCGCGAACACGCCGACCAGCCCCGCCCGCGCGTTGGGCGCGCCGCACACCACTTCCACGGTCGGCTTGCCGGGCGCGATCTCGACTTGCAGCACCCGCAGCTTGTCGGCGTTCGGATGCGGCTTGGCCTCGACCACGCGCGCGATGGTGAACTGCGCCAGCGTCTCGGCCTGGTCCTCGATGCCGTCCACCTCGACGCCGATCTGGTCGAGCATGCTCCGGATGTCGGCCAGCGACGCCTCGGTGTCGAGATGATCTTTCAGCCAGGAGAGCGTGAATTTCATGAGGATGAGGTCTCGATGCGAACGTCCCCTCTCCCCGTCTTCACGGGGCGAGGGTCGGGGTGAGGGGCGACAACAGGCGCGGCTGCCGCCCGGTTCTTCGGCTGGGTTAGCGCGGCCGATGGCCCCAACGCAAGCCTCGACCCTGCCCCACCCTTCCCCGGCAACGCGGCATGGCGTATGGGCGCGCATCCCCTTGCCAGGATCTCAACACCACCCATGATCAATCTCGACGGTATTTCCAAGCAGAACGGCCACCAGATCCTGTTCATCGAGGCCTCCGCCGCGCTCAACAAGGGCGAGAAGGTGGGCCTCGTCGGTCCGAACGGGGCCGGCAAATCGACGCTGTTCCGCATGATCATCGGCCAGGAGCAGCCCGACGAGGGCCAGGTCGCAGCCGATCGCGGCATCACGATCGGCTATTTCAGCCAGGACGTGGGCGAGATGGCCGGCCGCAGCGCGGTGGCCGAAGTCATGGACGGCGCCGGGCCGGTCTCGGAATTGGCATCTGAACTGAAAGAGCTGGAGGCCGCCATGGCCGATCCGGCGCGCGCCGACGACATGGACGACATCGTGACGCGGTATGGCGAGGTGCAGGCGCGTTTCGAGGAACTCGACGGCTATGC
>JANYHP010000668.1 GCA_025359005.1 Hyphomicrobiaceae bacterium
TTCTCCATTTTTGCTTCGAGCGCGGTTTGCACCTCGATCATCACTTCCGGATTGCGCAGCAGATAGTCCTTTATGAGGGCTTCGAACTCCGCCCGCTGATCGGCCGACAGCGTCGAGGCCACGGGCGTGAGCGGCGCGGCCGTAGCGGCGGCGCTGGTTGCAACAGTGGCAAAGTCGGCGGTTGGCGATGCAGTAACGGGGCCACTTGGGGCGCCACGGATTGCCACTAAAGCGGCGAGAGCGAGGCCGAGCAGTGCAAACACCGGCGCCCGGCTGATGGTGGTGCCCGGGGGTGTCGCCTGGGCCGATATCGGGGTGGCGGCGCTGGTGTCTGTGTGCGGTGTCATGGTCGATCCTAAAGCGTCGGTCTGTGGAATTTGCGGTCGGCGGTTAGAACTGCAGCATGGCCGTGGGGGGCGATCACCCATCCTGGGGAATTTTGAACGTGATGATATCCTCAGACTTGAGCCATTCCGGTGTGCCTTGGCGCAGCCCGACCTGGGCGCGCTTGGCGAACGTCTTGGCTTCCTTATAGCGCCCTTCGTTGAAATAGCCTTGGGCTGCAGCAAGTGTCGCCTGGGGTTGCAAGTTCTTCTTATAATAGATGGTCGCCATCAAGTGAAATGCTTGTGAATTCTCGTCGTCGGCGATGGTCGCTTTGCGCAACATGGCGAGCGCCTCGTCGAGGACGCCTGCGTCCTGGCTGGCGAGCAGGGCTTGCGCCAAGGTTACCTGCATGAGGGGCGCGTCACCGCCGGCGAGCTGCAGCGCCTTGCGTAAACTGGGAATTGAGTCGCGGATCTTGCCCGACGAATAGAGCAGATCCCCCTTCAACTCTTGGAAATAGGGATTGTTCGGTGCTTCCGCGATCAGCGCGTCGATCTGGCCAATGGCGGTGTCGCACTTGCCGGAGCAGTTGGCGGCGATGGCGCGGGCGTAGCGGGCCGGCAGGCTTCTGTCGGATGACGGATAGGTGTTCGCCACGGTCTGCGGGCGTTCGGTAAACCCGGACAGCTTCGCGCGCATCATGTCGTGGCGCAATTGCAGCGCCGGATCGTCCTTCTGGTTGACATAGGGGCTGCGTGCAACTTTTTCGCGCAATTGGGCAATGCGGGTGGCGGCCACGGGATGGCTACGGACGAAGGGGTCCATCTGCTTTTCCGAAATGTACTCCTGTTGGGCAAAGCGCTCGAAGGTGATCTGCATGCCCAATCCGGACTGGCGCGTGGCAGCCAGGAAATTGAGGCCCGCCTGGTCGGCAGCGGCCTCCTGCGAGCGCCGTTCGGACAGGATGCCACGGGCGATCACCTCGTTGCCGCCAAACATAACGCCCTGACCGAGACCGCCGACTTCGCGGCCACTCTCGCTTTTCGACGTGGCGCCAGCGATCATGGCGCCGATGCCGAGCACACTGACCAGCAGCGCCTTGGTCTGGTCCCTCGCAATGCGGGCGCGCAGCGCGGCCAGATGCCCGCCAGTGATGTGCCCGGTTTCGTGCGCGATGACGCCGATCACCTCGTTGGGCGTCTTGGCGACCTGGAGCGCGCCAGTGTTGATGAACACATTGTGCCCGTCGGCGACGAAGGCGTTGAAGCTTTCGTGGTTGACGATGCGCATCGTGATGTTTTGCGCGCTGAGCCCTGCGACCTTGAAGATCGGCCGCGCATAGTCTTTCAGCAGGGTCTCAATCTCGGTGTCGCGGATCAGCGGCAAGCCCTGCGCGTCCGCCGGAGTCGGCGCCTGTGTGAGGCCGATGGCCACGCCAAGTGTCAGGGCCGCCCTGGTCAAGCGCTTTGCCGTTTGGAACAAACCGGGGTGCATGGTGATGTCGTCCTCGCCTCGGATCTCGCAGGCCTTCATATCCGGCGCGTCCATGGTGTTTTGCGGCTGACGTGACAGTTGATAATACGACGGCGTGGGCGCCAACACCACACCACCGGTCCGTGTGGTCTGCGACAGACCGGTTCTGCTATGCAACCGGATCTGCCGATATGTCCACCGCGACTGACATTGCGGGCTCGTATCGAGCTCGAACTCGTGAATCACGCACCGAAGCGTGTCATGCAATCACGGAGGGAATGCGGCGGTACGGTGTCGGCCCGCAGCGGTCGACGACACGAGATATGGAACAGATCATGCACGAAACCTCGACCATGACAGCCTCGACCATCGCACGCAGCGGCATTGCCAGGGCGCTCGAAGCGGCCCAGCGCGCCGATATTGCGCCTTTCATCGTGATGGACGTGATGCAGGCCGCCGCCGCGCGGGAGGCCACGGGCGCGCGCGTCGTGCACATGGAGGTGGGCCAGCCGGCAACGCCCGCACCCAAAGCTGCGCGTGCCCGCGTCGCCCTTGAGATGGAACGAGGCAATCTCGGCTATACTGTCGCGCTCGGCATGCCAGAGTTGCGGTCGGCGATCTCCGGCCTTTAC
>JANYHP010000206.1 GCA_025359005.1 Hyphomicrobiaceae bacterium
TGGGCATTGGCCCGTTATGCCCGGGTGGAAACGATTGGCTTTGACTATGGCCAGCGGCATCGCGTCGAACTTGAGTGCCGCACGGGCGTGCGGGCGGCGCTGTCGCATGCGTTTCCGGCGTGGGGCAGCAAGGTCGGGGACGATCACCTACTCGATCTGTCCGTGCTGGCCGGCATCAGCGACACGGCACTGACCCGCGAAACGGCGATCACGTTCTCACAATCGGGCTTGCCCAACACGTTCGTGCCGGGGCGCAATCTGTTGTTCTTCCAGTTCGCCGCCGCTGTCGCCTACCGGCGCGGCCTCAAGCATCTCGTCGGCGGCATGTGCGAGACGGACTATTCCGGCTATCCCGATTGTAGAGACGATACGCTGAAGGCGCTGCAGGTGGCCATAAACCTCGGCATGGAGCGCCGCTTCGTCATCGACACGCCGCTGATGTGGCGCGACAAGGCGGCAACATGGCAACTCACGCGCGATCTCGGTGGCCCAGCACTGGAGCACATCGTTATCGAGCAGACGCACAGCTGCTATCTCGGTGATCGCCGCCAGCGCCACGCCTGGGGATACGGCTGCGGCACCTGCCCCGCCTGCGACTTGCGCGGACGCGGCTATGCGGCGGATCGAGCACGCAACGGCTGATCGTGCCGACCCGAATGTGCGTGCGCCCACGGCACGACATCAATATGCTGGGTCTGAGGCAACGACTTTGGAGGCAGCTATGACAGAGGCAAACGCAGATCGGGCAGCCGTTGAGGCGGTGGTGAAGACCTATCTGGATGGGTTGTACGAGGGTGACGTGGACAAGATCGCGGCGGCGTTCCATCCGACGAGCGCGCTGGCGCAGATGAGCGAGGGCAAGCTTCAGATCACGCCGCGCGATGTGTGGCTCGATGGCGTGCGGTCGCGGCCGTCGCCGAAGGCAAAGGGGCTAGCGCGCCACGACGAGGTGCTGTCGATCGATATCGCCGGCCCGACGATGGCGTTCGTCAAACTGAAATGCGCGATCCCGCCGCGCTTCTTCACCGACCAGCTGTCGCTGCTCAAAATCGACGGCCGTTGGCAAGTGGCGCAGAAGGTGTTCCAGACCGAGGTCCGGTGAGGCGTTGGGCAATCGCGTGGGACGCCCATCCCCTTTGTTCCACCTCCGGCTATTCGGTCATTTTCTGAGGTCGGCGGAGCGTGCGAGAGCGAGTGTGCAAAGCGGGCGGTTTCGGCGAGGGGTCCCGCCCCTCGAGTTGAGAGCCCAGCGAGCAGGGGCGAGGTGCTCCCTCTGAAGCCTCGCCAGAAAAAACAAGCGCAGCGTCAGAGTGCGGCTTTGGCGGTTGGGCTGGGTCGTGCGCCTGCACGCGTTGCCCCGTGCTCCACGCTCAGCGGAGGGGCGATCCCGCGAAAGCGGTTGGCACACGGTCTTTCGCCGCCACCGGAAAATAGCTAGCCTTCGGGCGAAATACCTGTGCATCGCCGGAGCAGGCCCCTATTGCCGCGGCTGGAACTATTCCATCCGGTCATAGCCGTATCGAGACAATAACGCGTCCTGGACCATGGCCGCCGCGCGCGACGCCGCCGGGGACGCCACGTGTACGCATGCCGTTTCCCGCAGCTACTTGGACAGGACCCTTTGGCATGAGCCAGCCACTTGAAATCCGCTTCGCTTCGCTTGCCGCGCAATTGTCGCCGACCACCGTTGTGCTTGCCGCCTCAGGACCGTTGTTCGGCTCCAAGGCGGCGGACCTCGACGAACAGTCCGGCGGATTTCTGATGCGCGCCGCCGCTGCGGCCGATTTTTCCGGCAAGGCCCGCCAGTCGATCGAGATCCTGGTCGCGCCGAAGCTTGCGTGCGCCCGGATCCTGCTGCTCGGCACGACGCCTAAGATGACCGACCTCGACAAGGTGCATCTTGGCGGCCGCGTGCTGGCGGCAATCAGGCAGCGTAAATGTGACGCGGCGAGCGTTGTGGCCGACTTGCCCGAACTATCGGAGGCTGGTGCTGTCGGCCTGGCCGTCGCCCTTGCGGAAGGTGCGGCGCTGCGCAATTACGAGTTTAATCGGTACCGTACAACACTGCGCGGTGATGCCACGGGTGGTGAAAAGTCCGGCGACGAGAACGGCAACGGCGACGGTCGATCGGCCCTCAAAACACTCATTGTCCATACCGCCCGCCCAGAGCAGGCGGCAGAGCTTTATTGTCAGCGGTCAGCGGTTGCCGAAGGTGTGCTGCTCGCGCGCGATCTGGTCAATGAACCCGCCAACATCCTCGGCCCCGTCGAGTTCGCTGATCGGGTCGCGGCCCTCACCAAGGTCGGTCTCGACGTCGAAATCCTCGACGTGCCCGCGCTCGAAAAGCTTGGCATGGGTGCACTGCTTGGCGTCGCCATGGGCAGCGCGCGGCCAGCACGCGTCGCCATCATGCAGTGGCATGGCGCCAAGTCGAAGCGCTCGAAGCCGCTGTGCTTTGTCGGCAAGGGCGTGGTGTTCGACACGGGCGGCATTTCGATGAAGCCGGCCGCCGGCATGGAAGACATGAAGGGAGACATGGGCGGCGCCGCCTGCGTCACCGGGCTGATGCTGGCGCTGGCCGGCCGCAAGGCGCAGGTCAACGCAGTCGGGCTCATCGGCCTCGTCGAGAATATGCCGTCGGCCACCGCGCAGCGGCCGGGAGATATCGTCACCTCGATGTCGGGCCAAACCATCGAGGTGCTTAACACCGACGCCGAGGGGCGTCTCGTGCTGGCGGATGTGCTTACCTATGCGCAGGAGCATTTCAAGCCGCGGCTGATCATCGACCTTGCGACGCTGACCGGCGCCATCCTGGTGGCACTTGGCAAGGAGCACGCGGGGCTGTTTTCCAACGATGATAAGCTGGCGGCTGAGTTGAGCGCCGCGGGCGAGGCGACGGGCGAGAAGGTTTGGCGCCTGCCGCTCGGCAAGGCCTACGACAAGATGATCGACAGCAAGAATGCCGACATGAAGAACATCGGCGGCCGCTTTGCCGGGTCCATCACGGCCGCGCAGTTCATCCAGCGCTTCATCAAGGATACGCCGTGGGTGCATCTGGACGTGGCCGGCACAGCCATGGACTCCAACCGTACCGATATTTCACAGGGCTGGGCGTCCGGCTGGGGCGTCCGCCTGCTCGACCGCTTCGTGGCGGATGGCTACGAAAAGCCTGAAAAAGGCGAGAAGTAGCCGGGACGATGCCAGACGCCGTCCATTGATTGGGCGGCGATCAGGCATATTTGCTATCTGGCGGTGCCACAGGCTTGCCATGCTGGCTGCACAGTTGCGGCCCATGGTGTAGAGGTGCGCAGAAGGTGTGCGCTGGTCCCCAGGTAGGCTCGCGGCTTGCCGTCTCAGATTCCCCTTCGAACCGCCGGGGTTGCTCGTGCTTCAGTTGGACGTCTCATCGCGCAGCAACCGGCCCGTCATCAGGGGCAAGATCAGGCGCGGCGTCACGGGTGTCAGCCTCGCCGCGTTCCTCGCCACGCAAATGCCGCTCGCGCTTCTAAGCGCGGCACCAGCCGCCGCGCAAGGCGTGCTGTCTCGTTCCGAGTACGAGGCCTGCCAGGCGCGCGATGAGGCGGCCTTTCGCAGTGCCATCGAGGTTATCACCGTGAAGGGGCTCACCAACGGCCTCGCCACTGTCGACTATCGCGCAGTCGTCGGCGACGAATGGCGCAAGACCAATATGAATGATGTCATCGACCGGCAGGTCGATCAGGCTATCGCCGAAGTCAGCGACGAGAACAGTTTATGGTCCAAGGCCTCGTCGATTTTCTCATCGGATAAGTCGAAAGAACTGGCAACCACCGTCTCCGAGCGCGTGTTCAAGTCCGAGGGGATGAAGAAGTCTCTGGAGAACTTGGCGGGTGGCGTCGGCACCGTACTCGGCAAACGGATTGAGCTGGCATCCTCCGACACCGCCGAACCGGCAGTCCAATGCATGCAGGCGTTTCTGGGCCCGCGTTATGGCGCAACAATCGCCCGCGTCGTCGCCAAGGACGCCGGTCGCGAATTCCAGATCGATCCGTCAAAGGCGCAGGCTGGTGTTTCTACGGGGCAGGTGCTTACCGACAATGCCGGCGCGCTCACCGGTGCCATTATCCTTATCGTGCGCCGCCAACTGCAGAACATGGCGTCGCGCGTCGGCGCGCGCGTCGTCGGCTCGGTGCTGTCGCGGCTTGTCGGCGTGGTGGCGGGCGGCATTGGCATCGTGCTGATTGCCAAGGACGTCTGGGATTTCCGCAACGGCGTGCTGCCGATCATTGCGACGGAGATGAAATCCAAGGAAACCAAGGAAAAGGTGCAGGTTGAGCTGGCCACGGCGATGAAAGAGCAGATCGGCGACAACCTCAAGGAGATCGCGTCGAAGACGGCCGAACGCGTCGTTGATGTCTGGCAGGAATTCCGCCGCGCCCACGCCAAAGTGCTGGAACTCGCCGACACAAGCGCCCCGTTCAAAGCGTTCCTGGAGAACCTGAAGCCGGAGGCGCTTCCTCGCCTCGACGAGGTTGTGGGCCTGTTGCTCGGCACTGAAGGCGAGGCCGGCATTCTCAAGCGGCTCCACGACGGCTCGCTGAACACAGCCGTCAACGTGATGTCCGCTGAAGCCTTCGAGATCGCCCGTGAAGGCCGCTCCATTGACACGGCTCTGCAATGGAGCGCTTTGGCCGGCGATCGGCTGCCGCAGGTGGTTGAAAACGAGATCCACAAGCGCGCTAAACCGCAGGCCTTCACGCAAGGCAGTCTGCGTCAGCTGCTCGATGTCGGTGACAAGGTCGCCATCCAGCGCCTGGCCGGGCTCGAAGCGCCGGCGCGCTCCGCGCTCTTCGAAGCCGCCAGCGCCGACCTCAAGGTGCTCGGTCGCTCGCTCACCGAGCCGGAACTTGCAGCACTTGCCCGCTATCTGACCGGTCTCGACAAGGGCGCATCAGGGCGTGTTTTGCGCGCCGTCGCGCAGACGCCATCGCGTATGCAATTGCTCGCCCGCGACGGCGTGCGCGACGGCATTCTGTCCAGTCGCGACCAGTCCGCCGCTGTTGGCATGATGCTCGCCGCCGATGGGGTCGTGCCCGACCCTTGGACGCTGATCCAGCATGCCCAGCTGGCCTGGGATGGCAAGGTGGCGCCACGGCTGATGTGGGAAAAGCATCCCGTGTCGACCGTCGGCGCTGGTGTGCTCGCGCTTGCGGTCCTTGGTTTCATCAAACGGTTGATATTTGGTCGCCGCCGCAAGGTGATCGTGCGCGAGGTGTCTGCCAGTGCGCCGCCCATCAAGAGCGGTCGCGGCAAGGCGTAGGCTTGGCGCTCGCGAGCGAAACGGAGCCTTG